>NZ_BAAGYK010000109.1:0-627 GCF_054779355.1 Azotobacter armeniacus | reverse complement strand
AGGGTATTCGCCTACAGCCCTTCCTCCCGACTTAAAGTGCTTTACAATCCGAAGACCTTCTTCACACACGCGGCATGGCTGGATCAGGCTTTCGCCCATTGTCCAATATTCCCCACTGCTGCCTCCCGTAGGAGTCTGGACCGTGTCTCAGTTCCAGTGTGACTGATCATCCTCTCAGACCAGTTACGGATCGTCGCCTTGGTGGGCCTTTACCCCACCAACCAGCTAATCCGACCTAGGCTCATCTGTTAGCGCGAGGTCCGAAGAGCCCCCGCTTTCTCCCGTAGGACGTATGCGGTATTAGCGCGAGTTTCCCCGCGTTATCCCCCACTAACAGGCAGATTCCTAGGCATTACTCACCCGTCCGCCGCTCGCCGGCAACCCGAAGGTCCCGCTGCCGCTCGACTTGCATGTGTTAGGCCTGCCGCCAGCGTTCAATCTGAGCCATGATCAAACTCTTCAGTTCAAATCCAGCAGGATCCAGGGATCCATATTTCGGCTCAGCAATCGCAAACAAACTCATGAATTCACGAGTGTTGCTTGTGTCGCTGACAATCTTTCGATCACCAGTCTTACCCACAAGCACCCACACGAATTGCTTGATTCAACTTGTTAAAGAGCGTTTCG
>NZ_BAAGYK010000108.1:23905-27015 GCF_054779355.1 Azotobacter armeniacus | reverse complement strand
CATGGCCAGGCGTCGCATCTGGTCCTGAGTTTCTCGAGAGAGCTTTCGGGCATCGATCTTTTTCATGTCCCTTTATATCGTGAATTTGATTGCCGCGTTAATAAAAACAGGGAGCGCTGTCGCGGCTGATTCCAGAATGCGAATTTTGCGGAAACGGAAATCTAGCGGGGCATGCGGTGTCCATTCTGGTATGCCCAGACTTTCCGCCTACCCCCTCCCTGTTAACTCGGTTAACGCCTTCCGTTAACGGGGAAAAACTCTGCGCGAGGGACCAGACGCGAGCAGGATCAGGCCGGGCCATCGGCTACCTGGAAGCTGGCGCCTGCTGCGCGGCCTTCAGGGGCTTGACGTGGGGATTACATGAGGCTGTTTTTGCAAACGGGCCTTGGGGTGATCTTGCGACCCTCCAAGGGCTTGACGCGGCCTTTCATGGGGTTAATTTCGCAAATCGGCCTTGCCGTGATCTTGCCGCACACCAAGGCTTGACGCTGGCCTTCCATGGAGTTTGTTTTCGCAAACGGCCAGAATGCCCACTTTCGGGCGCTACCACGGCAGCGCAACAGCCTGTGTCGTGGCCAAGCCCCAGCACTCCGGGTGGTCATTCATGGGGGTGTTTCGCAGATCGGCCAGCAGGCTTATCAGTCTGCACAATAGGTCGGATATAAGACTGCTTCTACCTACACGCCAGCATGATTACCCATTGAGCTCCGGGAGGCGTCCATATAAGAACCTAGGCGCTTTCCGACAGTCGGAAGAAAGCGGCAGAGGATCGGCCGTTTCTCCGAAGTGCTTTCCATGCCCATTCCAGGAAGCGTTCGGATGTGCACTTGAAGTGCAGAGTTCAAATAATCGCGCCGTTAGGAGGGCCGGAATGGCTTGTTCGGGCAGTTAGCTTTTTCCGCCCCCACTCCCTCAAATTGCGTCCAAATACGCACTCTGAATATGGAAGCGAAGTACATGGAATTCAACGTCAAGGATTTTGGAGCAAAAGGTGACGGCGTCACCGACGACCGGGCTGCCATCCAGGCGGCGATAGACGCTGCTCACGCAGCTGGCGGTGGCACCATCTACCTGCCGTCTGGTGAGTATCGGGTCAGCGGCGGCGAGCAGGGAGTGGATGGCGCCCTGATGATGAAGAGCAATGTCTACCTGGCGGGCGCCGGCATGGGCGAAACCGTCGTCAAGCTGCTCGATGGCTGGAACGGGGATGTCAACGGCATGATCCGCTCGTCCGGGACCGAGGAGACGCACGACTTCGGCGTCCGCGACCTGACCCTCGACGGCAACCGCGACAACAACCCCGAGGGCACGGTCTTCGGCTTCTATAGCGGCTACAAGTTCGGCGACGGCGCTGACCGCAATGTCACCATCGAGCGGGTGGAGGCCCGCGAGATGTCCGGCTACGGTTTCGACCCGCACGGGCGGACCGCCAACCTGGCAATCCGCGACAGCGTGGCCCACGGCAACGGCTTCGTCGGTTTCGTCGCCGACCACCAGATCGACGGCGTGTTCGAGAACAACGTCGCCTACAACAACGACCTCCACGGTTTCAACGTGGTCACCAGCACCCACGACTTCACCCTGACCGGCAACGTCGCCTATGGCAACGGTGGTGCCGGCCTGGTGGTGCAGCGCGGTTCGTACGACGTGCCCCATGCCTACAACATCCTGATCGACGGCGGCTCCTACTACGACAACGCTCTGGAAGGCGTGCTGATCAAGCTGAGCCACGAGGTCACCCTGCAGAACGCCCACATCTACGACAACGGCACGGCCGGCGTACGCATCGCCGGCGCGCAGGACGTGCAGCTCCTGAACAACCGGATCCACGACAACGTGCAGAACGGCAAATACCCGGAAGTCCTCCTGCAGGCCTTCGACGATGCCGGCGTCACGGGCGAGCTGTACGAGACCCTGAACACCCGGATCGAGGGCAACGTCATCACCGCCTCGGACGGCGCCACCTATGTTGTGCAGGAGCGAAACGACGGCAGCGACTACACCACGCTTCGGGACAACAGCATCAGCGGCGGGCAGATCGCCTCAGTGCAGCTCTCCGGCGCCCACTCGTCCAGCGGGCCCCTCCGCGGCACGGACGGCAACGACACGCTGGTCGGCAGCGACGCCGACGAGCAGCTCCTCGGCGGTGCCGGCGACGATGTCCTCGACGGCGGCGCCGGTCGCGACCGGCTGACCGGCGGCGAGGGCGCCGACACCTTCCGCTTCTCCGCGCGCGAGGACAGCTACCGCGCCAGCAGTACCAGCTTCAACGACCTGATCCTCGACTTCGATGCCAGCCAGGACCAGATCGATCTCTCCGCCCTGGGCTTCTCCGGTCTGGGCGACGGCTACAACGGCACCCTGGCCGTGCGGGTGAACAGCGCCGGCACACGAACCTATCTGAAGAGTTTCGAGGCGAATGCCGAAAGCGAACGCTTCGAGATCGCCCTGGACGGCAACCACGGTGGGCTGAGCGAGGCCAACTTCATCTTCGACGAGAGCACCTTGCAGGATGGTAGCGCCACGGGGCTCAAGGTGATCGGCAGCAACCCGCAGACTGACCAGATCGCCTGACGCGACCCTGTCATCCCTTGGGAGCGGCTTCGGCTGCGATGGCTGCAGACACAGGCCCCTCCCAAGGACATGCTGTTAGAAGAAGGCCAGTCACTTCAAGGGACCAAACACCTAGTGCAGTTTCATGACTGTACTTGTGGGAAAGACGGCATCGGGCGATGCTATGCCCCATGAAAGCACCTCTATTCGTTCGCCCTTTGACTACCGAGGAACGGCAGGCCCTGCAGGCTGGCCTGCGTGCCCGAGAAGCCTTCACGCTGCAGCGCTGCCAGATCCTGCTGGCCAGCGCCGACGGCAAGACCGCCACGGAAATCGCCGCCCTGTTCGGCTGCGCCACGCAAACCGTACGCAACACCCTGCGGGCCTTTGCCGCCGAGGGAGTGTCTTGCCTGACGGAGAAGTCGCATCGGCCCAAGCGTGTTCGTCCCCTGCTTGCGGGGACGCAGGCCGAACGCTTGCGCGCCTTGCTGCACCGCAGCCCTCGCGACTTCGGCAAACCGACCAGCCTGTGGAGTTTGAGCCTGGCCGCCGAGGTA
>NZ_BAAGYK010000108.1:22243-23895 GCF_054779355.1 Azotobacter armeniacus | reverse complement strand
CCTTCGAGCAGGGGCTGACCGAGCGGCAACTGAGCCACGAGTCGATCCGCCAGGCGCTGATACGCCTGGGCGTGGGCTGGAAGCGGGCCAAGACCTGGATCACCCGTCCGGATCCGCATTACGCCCGTAAAAAAAGTGGCGCGACCGCCTGATCGAGTGGGCCGCGAGGCGCCCGGACGGGTGCTGGGTTTTCAGGACGAAGTCTGGTGGAGCCGCTTCGCGCGTCCGTCCCTGAAGGCCTGGAGCGAGGGGCCGGCTCTGCGCTTGCAGCAGTTGCCGGCGGATCCGCAGAATGCCGAACCCAAGGCGCTGAGTTGCTATGGTCTGCTGCGCGCCGACACGGGGCGGATGCTGCTGCGCTTCGTCAGGGGCCGCCCGGTCGGCCAGGTGACCGAGGACTTCCTGGAGTGGGTCTGTGAGCGCCTGGCGAGCGAGGGCAAGAAGGCGCTGCTGATGATCTGGGACAATGCCAGCTGGCATGTCAGCCATCGAGTGCGGGCCTGGATCGGGACGCACAACCGCCGGGCCAGGGCCGAGGGTGGCGTACGGATCGTAAGCTGCCGCCTGCCGAGCAAGAGCCCCCGGTTGAACCGAATCGAGCCTTGCTGGGTGCATGGCAAGCGGGCGATCCATGAACCCGAACGCCCGTTGACCATCGCCGAGGTAATGGAGCGGGTCTGCACCTATTACGGTTGCGAACGGCTCCCACCACTTGAACAAGATATTGGTTGAAACTGCACTAGCTGCTGGCCAACGCTGAGGTAGGTCGTCCCCTTCGGAAGGGCCATACTGATCAATTCGATCCCTGATCCAGGTGCTGAAATCGCGCCCGACCTCCAGGAAGTGATACGGATCGCGAGCATCGCAAAGCTGCTGGTGACGGCCGTCGAGTTCGCCGTTGAAAACCGGAATCAAAGCGGCGTTATTCAGGTATACCCCACGCCCCCAAAATCAGGAGCCTCAATGATGTCTACCGGAACCAAGATTGACGCTGCTGAACTCGGCTCACTGATCGAGCAAACCCACAATCCCGAGGTCGCCATTGCGCTGCGCAACCTGTTCGCCCTGGGCTGCCTGCTGGTGGCGCAAGGTCACGCCAAGCAAGGCATAAAGGCCTGCAACGATGTTGTTCGCTCCCTCGACGAGACGGGGCATGCCACTTACCTCGACCGACTGTTCGAGGCCGTGGCAAAAGAGCCCATCCGAATTGGCAGGAGCGTGCGGCCGTCCTCTGACCTGCTGGATATCCTGTGAGCGGACGTCATGCGTAACGACTGAAACCAGACTTTGCCGGGGCGTGATCTCCCGCAAGCAAATACCTGAAAGAAAATTTTCCGGCACACTGAGCCCCTTGTCTCAGTGGCTCCCGGAGCACTCCATGAAATTCGTGTCGCCTCTTGCCGACACAGACTTCCAGGCGTTGATGGATGCCCATACGCAAGGCGAGAAGCCGGCCTTGCGCCGTCGTGCCCATGCCATCGTGCTCAGTCACAAGGGCTACGGCATCAACCCGATCAGCGACATTCTGGCGGTCACGCGCGAGACCGTGTCGCATCTGGTTCGATGCCTGGCAAGCCGATGGCCTGGAAGGGCTCAGGGACAAGGCCCGCAGCGGTCGGCCGGCCATCTACGACGAGTGCGACCGGAAACGG
>NZ_BAAGYK010000108.1:0-22109 GCF_054779355.1 Azotobacter armeniacus | reverse complement strand
GCACGACCACGGTCAAGCGGGCTTTAAAAAAATCTGGGCTATAGCTTCAAACGTGCCCGGCGGTCGCTGAAAGGACGGCGTGACGAGAGCGACTTCCGCGCCACACAAGGCCTGCTGGCAGAGCTTCGGCAGTGGGAGGAGTGCGAAGACACCGAGCTGTACTGTTTCGACGAGTCCGGGTTTTCGCAAAGATCCGCCTTGCCTTACGCCTGGAGCCCCGCGGGCCAACCGCTGGAACTGCCGGCCTTCTCGCGTAGCCGACGCCTGAACGTGCTGGGCTTGCTGAGTCGCCAGGGCAAGCTGATCCATCACACGACGACCGATACCGCGACGACGGAGGTGGTCATCGAAGCCTTCGACCGCCTGATCGAGCAGAAGTCGCCCGACGCCTTTGCGATCGTCGTGCTCGACAATGCCCGCACCCATCGCTCCGCCTTGTTTCAGCGCAAGCGGCTGGAAGGGCGGGCACAACGAGTCCACGTGATTTTCCTGCCTCCGTACTCGCCTGAACTCAACCTGATCGAGATGCTCTGGCGGAAGATCAAGTGCGAATGGCTTCCCTGAGCGCCTACCGGAGCTTTCAATCGCTCTGCAGCCATGTGCACCGGGTGCTGTCGGGTTATGGCGAACAGTATCGGATTAATTTTGTGTAGATACTTAGAATGGCTTTGACCTCGTCGAGTAGTGACCCAGCCACCGCGGTGGATTGATAGAGGCTTGCAGAGACGGTGTAGCTGCGGGTGCTGGGGGGCGCCTCGGGCTTCGCCATCTCTGTCTCGGCCAAGGCTTCCTGGGTGTACAGCATGGCCGTGACGCGCATGCGGTCGATGAGCATTTGCCTTGGATGCTTAGCAGCCCATTTGGCAACAAGCCAGGTGCCCCCCTTGATAGAGCATTGCTCAAACGAGCATGGTATTACATACTGATATCATGAACAGTAAGCAGCTTAGCACCCTGAAAGCGATTTTTACCAAACCTGTGCCGAGCACGCTTGAGTGGGCTCGGATCGAGTCCCTGTTCGTGGCTGCAGGCGCAAAAGTCATCGAAGGAAATGGCTCGCGAGTGCGCTTTGAGCTAAATGGCGTGGTGGCTACCTTTCATCGTCCCCACCCTGACAAGGAGGCCAAGGCCTATCAGCTACGCGATGCCCGTGCCTTCCTTGAGCAAGCAGGAGTTAAACCATGAATGTGATGAATTATAAAGGCTATGCCGCCCGACTTGAGTTCAGCGAAGAAGATGGACTTTTTGTGGGGCATATTGCGGGCATTCGAGACGTGGTGGGCTTTCATGGCACCTCAGTGGGCGAGCTGCGCGCAGCGTTTAGTGAGGCGGTGGATGATTACTTGGAAACCTGTGCCAAGCTTGGGCGGGCTCCCCAGAAGCCTTACTCAGGAAAGCTCAGCCTGCGTCTGGAGCCAGAGCTTCATGCCACTATTGCTGTGAAGGCTGAATTGGCCCACAAGAGCATCAATCAATGGATTTCGGAGGTAATCAGCCGCGAAGCCGGTGCTTGATGAGCGTTCCTGACCAACCTGGGCTCTAACGCTTCTCTTGCGAGGACTCAAAAAGGTCTGCAGGACTGATGGCTTCTCGAATCCGATAACCCATCGCCCGATATCCGCGCTGACGTTTGTCCCACATCCGCCGCAGAGCAGGGTGTCCTGCATCGATGAAATCAATGATGCGTACGTCGGCTTTGCTCGTATGTTCGCGATGCAAGCGACCTGCATACTGCTGGAGTGTGCCCCTCCAGGATATCGGCATCGCCAGAACCAGGGAATCCAGCGGGGGATGGTCAAAACCTTCACCCACCAACTTGCCGGTGGCCAACAGCACCCTGGGGGCTTCGGGCGGCAACGCCTCCAGCTCGTTCATTAGCGCGGAGCGTTGCTTCTTCGACATCCGGCCATGAAGAACGAACAGGTTCTGCACGCGTCCGGCCATGCCTGCCTCGATAGCGTTCAAATGATCGGTGCGTTCGGTCAGCACCAGCACCTTGCGTCCCTGGTCGAAGACCTTTTCCACTTCGGCGGTGATCCGGGCGGTACGCTCGTTATCGGCGGCAAGATGCCGAAACACCTCCTGAATACCAGCACTCTCTGCAAGGTCAATTTTGTTTGGCAATAAACAAGTAATAACCTCCAGATCATGTGGCATGCCTTCCGGCCTGCTCGCCACATGCCGAATCGGCCCGCATTGCATGAAGATGATAGGGTACTGTCCGTCACGGCGCTCCGGGATCGCTGTCAAACCGAGCACATATTGCGCCTGCGCACTTTTCAGTATCGCTTCAAACGTAAACGCCGACAGATGATGGCATTCGTCCACGATAATGTGCCCGTATCGCTTCACCTGTTGGCTGATCTCGCTCTGTCGTGACAGCGACTGCATCACGGCGATATCGATGAGGCCGGTCGGTTTGGCCTTTCCACCTCCGATAGTGCCAACGACGTCTTTATCTACATCTACACGGAGGAAAGCCTGCATACGCTCCAGCCATTGCCGGAGCAGTTCGGTACGATGCACCAGCACCAGGGTATTCACGCCGCGCCGTGCAATCAGCGCGGCGGCAGTCACGGTTTTGCCAAATGCGGTGGGTGCACACAGGACGCCGGTGTCATGCTCGAGCATCTCTGCCACGGCAGCTTGCTGATCCTGGCGCAAGGTACCGGTAAAGCTGATCTTCAGAGGCTCGCCAGCGAATCGCTCATCATGGACGATGGGGTCAATACCGTTGTCGCTCAGCAGTGTCATGGCTGCATCCAGGCAGCCGCGAGGCAGAGCGATGTGCTGGGGAAAGTTTTCTGCGCAGCCGATGATCCGGGGTTTGTTCCAGACCGGCAGGCGCATCGCCTGCGCCTTGTAGAAGTCCGGGTTCTGAAAAGCGGCCAGCCGGATCAACCGGTTGGCCAGTGGTTGCGGCAGTTCGGCCTTATCGAAATAGATTAGATTGGCCAGTGTGAGGGGCAGAGCTTTCGGCAGCGGGCCGGATAGTTTCCGCACGTTCGACTCTGGAGTTTTCCAAGGCTCTTGATGGTCTTCTTCGGCAACGAAGGTGACATCCAGCGGGTGACTGCGACCGGTAGCACGCACGATAACCGCCTGGATATCCTGTATCGGCATGGGCTGCAGGGAGGCCAGAAACGCCCACTGGTCGGAGTAAGGCTGCAGCGCCTCATCCACAAAAATGCTGCAATCATGCTCGCGGGTCCTCTTCTGTAGCGGCAGTGCGATCAGGTTGCCGAAACCGCCTTTGGGCATCCTGTCTTGGTTCGGGAAGAGCCGGTCATAGGAGCTGAGCCGTAGTTGCCGGGTGCGGGCACAGGTATGGCTGATGATCGCCGTCCCCAGAAGGCGTGCTTCATGCGCCGGGATGTTGGCGGCGAAGAAAATCCAGGCATGAGCGCCGTTGCCTGAGCGCGAGATCTCCAAGGCCACCGGAGCTCCCAGTTCGCGGCACGATTGGACAAAGGCGCGGGCGTCCTCGCGCCATTCCGCTTCGTCGAAATCCACCGCGAGTAAATGGCATGTGTCGTCGGGCAGCAAAGGGTAAACGCCAATGACGATCTCGCCGGCAAGGTGGCGGTACACAATCCGGTCGTCCAGTGGAACCAGCTGACGATGAAGGCAATCGCCGCACTTGATCCGCGGTTTTTCACAGACACCAACTCGCCATTCATTGGCACAGGCAGGCGAATAGCCGGATTTGCCCGCCCTGCTTTCCCAGCGAAGCGGGAATACATCGGTACGCCCCTTGAACAGGACAGGCGGCGGAAAAGGGCGAGCTTCTCTTCAGTGCTGAGCCGGGACGATTGTTTTTCGGAGACTGGGGGCTGTGCCTTGGGAAGTTTTTCAGGCAAGCGCCATTCGATGCCGTTTGCCTCCAGCAAGGCAATCAGCCGGTCATTCTCGGCCTGCAGTTTCGCCAGCAGATCGATATCCGTCATGTGTTCTCCCTTGACCATGGAAGATCCAGCCGGACCACGGGCCTGAATGTTAACTCAGGCCACTTCCGACTAGCTGCGGAACTGAGTGGACTGCGGATTTTGCGGAAATGACGGAAGCCCCCGTGGAGCGGGGCTTTCCGCTTGAGTGGCGATTGCGGGGAGGTGCGGAAACAGCGCGGTTTCCGCAGTATTTCGCCCCGCCTCCGCATGCGGTAGGCCGCGAAGCGTAAGGTTTTCCGCAGCTTCCGCAAAAGTGTTCAGAAAGAAGGTCTTGTCGTCCAGGGTGAGCCGCTGATGATGGTCTTTCAGGACCTTTAGCAGTTCATTCCGCCGCCTGGCCGGACGCTCCTGGGAAGAGCCGAATTTGCCGAGCTGATCGCGGTGAGGAAAAAACCGAAATGACAAGGAAGGGCAACCTCCGTGAGCCGAATGAGTATTTTCAAAAATATTCCAAGACCACCAGCGTGTTGCATCAGAGGGCACGGGGCTCACTGCCCCTCGGACGAAATATCAGCAGGTACAGCGCCGGCACCACACCCAGTGTCAGAAGCGTACCGATGAGCAAGCCAAAGGCGATGACGCAGGCCATGCCGTAGAAAAGCGCGTCGCGGAAGACGATCAGCGGGAGCAGACCGACGACGGTGGTGACGGTGCTAATGACGATGGGACGAAGTCTTCGCATGCAGGCGCCGATCATGGCTTCCAGGAAATCATCGGTCCTGGCACGCTCGATCTCGATGCGATCAATCAGCACGATGGCGTTATTCACTAGAATACCGGCCAGGGCGTAGAGCCCCAGCAGCGGCATGAAGCCAAAGTTGGCGCGCATGACATGAAGCCCCAGGGCGGCACCGATCAGCAGCAGCGGGATGGTGGCCAATATCAGGCTGGCGCGGCGCAGGGAGTTGAACTGGGCGACCAGCAGCAATGCCGCTATCGCCAGGCACAGGGGCAGGTTGGCGATGATGCCCGCGCGGGCCTCGGCGGACTGGCGGACCACGCCATCGTAGCGGATGGAATGGCCTGGCGGCAGCTCGGCGCGGATGGCGTCCAGCACCGGGTCGAGCAAAGGCACCATATCCTCGGCGGTCATCCGAGTGTTGCGCCCTTCAACCGTAAGAGTGCGCGTCATGTTGACGCGCTCGATGCGGCCATAGCCCCAGTCCAGTTCCAAGGCCGCCACCTGTTCCAGCGGCACGGCCTGTCCCTGTTCGCCGCGGAGCATCACGCCCGCCAGGTACCGGGGGTCGCGACGCTCTCTGGCTGGCGCCCGAGCCACGATGGGAATGGATTCGTCGCCCTCGTGGAATATCGAGATTTCACGGCCCGAGACGCGGGCAGCGGCAGCCTCTATCACAGCCTGCGTATTGAGGCCGGCGCGGCGTGCGCGCGCCTGATCGACCGTTACCACCAGATGTGGTACGCGGTTTTCCCAACGTTGCCGGACGTGGATCGCACCGGGAATCTCTTTCATGGCCGAGGCCACTTTCTTGCCCGTCGCTTCAACGGTGTCGGCATCCGGACCACTGACCCGCACATCGAGCTGCGTGGAATCCGACGGCCCCAGGAACATACCGGCAATCCGCGCGGAAAGCTCCGGGAAGCGCGCCGGGATGGCGTTGCGCAGGTCGTTTATCAGAGTTGTGGCATCGTCCCGGTCGCGGGCGTTAATGAGCAGATAGCCGCGATTGGGGGCTGGATCGATGGGCGTCAACGACAGCACAAACCGGGGCCCGCCACTGCCGACGTAGGCGGCGTGATCGACGATGCGCCCGGCAAAGGGCGGCTCTTCCAGCATGTCGCCGAGACCGCGCATGGCATGATCGGTCGCCTCGCGGGAAGCCTCGGCGGGCAAGTCCACGAAAACCTGCACCTGAGGTCTGTCGGAGTCGGGGAAAAACTGCTGGGGTGCCAGCTTCAGGCCCCATACCGCCAGAACGAGCAGGGCACCCATGGCGCCGAGAAAGGCACGCGGCCGGCGCAGAAGCCAGCGCAGCCGCCGCTCGTAATGGCGGTTCATGGTCTCGAACAACCGTTGGCTGAGAGGCTGTTTGAGACCGGCTCCCGCAGGAGGGCAGGCAAAGTGATAGCAGAGCAAAGGCGTCAGCGTCATGGCGATGAGCCAAGACAACAGCAAGCTGATCAGAATCACCAGAGACACCGAACGGGTATATTCGCCAGAAATGTGTTCGGAGAGCATCAACGGCAAGAACACCAGGATGGTAGTCAGGGTCGAGGACAGCAGCGGCAGCGCCAGCTCGCGCCCGGTGTCGACGACAATGCGGTCGCGCGGCTGGCCGGCTTCGAGCCGGCGCTTGAAGTCCTCGGCGATGACAATACCGTTGTCCACCAGCAGCCCCAGAGCGATAACCAGAGTGGCCAGGCTCATCCGCTCCAGCGCCATGCCGCTCAAGCCCATGATAGCAATGGTGGCCAACATCACCGCGGGCACGATGCTGCCGACGATCAACCCGGCGCGTACCCCCAGAAACAGGATCACTACGGCGGCAACGGCGGCCAGCGTCTGCAGCACATTGCTCGTGACGCCGTAAACGGCACGGGAAACCGCCTCCGACTGGTCCGTGAGCACATGCAACCGGTAACCCACCGGCAGTTCGCCGCGCAGGGTATCAATCCGCTCGCGCAGGCGTTCGGCGTACTCGAGGACCCGGTAATTGCCATGCATGGCAATGGCGACGATCACTGCCGGCGCCCCGCGGTAATAGGCCAAGGGCTGGGGCGGGTCCAGCGGTGCCCGGTAGACGTCCGCCAGATCGCGCAGTGGCAGTGGAGCCGACAGCTCCGGCAGGCGGATCAGGGTCTGACCGATCGCCCCGACATCGTCATAGGCCCCGCTCACCAGCACCGGCAACCGCTGATCACCGGTTTCCATCACGCCACCGGGGCGGATCAGGTTCTGCCTTGCCAGGGCTTCGTAGAGGGTATCGGCGTCGAGGCCGAGCTCGGCCAGTCGCGCGTTGCGCGCCTCCACATAGACCCGTTCGGGCTGGGCACCGAAAACGTCGACGCGCAGGGTGCCGGGGGTAGCGTAGAACGCATCCTCCAGGTGCTCGGCCATCTCGGTGAGTTCGGCCCGATTGAAGCCCTCGCCCGTCAGCGCCACCGTCATGACCGCAACGTCGCTGAAGTCGGTATTGAGCCGAGGCGGTCGAGTGCCCTCCGGCAAGGCCGGTGCCGCTTCGTTGAGCCGCCGCCGCAGCTCATCCCACAGCTGGTCAAGATCGAAGTGGCGGTCATACATCTCGACGTGGATGATCGAGGTGCCGTTAAAAGAGCTGGAGCGAATCTCCTCCACCTCCCCCATAGCCCGGATTGCCCTTTCCAGTGGCTTGGTAATCAGCAGCTCCACCTTTTCCGTGGGCAAGCCGGGGTATTGGGTGGTCACCACGGCCTCACGAATGGTGATTTCAGGGTCTTCGCGCGCGGGCAGAGTGAAGTAGCTCAGCGAACCGGACAGGATCAAACCGACAACGAGCAGATAAACCAGGCGCTGGTAACGGAGCGCGATGGCGCTGGGGCTCATGATCGCCTCCCCCTCACGGATTGAAGCGGGCCACACCGCGGTTCAACAGCGTCACCGCCATACCGTCCTCCAGAAAGGCCACCCCCCGGCGGGCGACGATCTCGCCACCGTCCAGCCCTTCGATCACGCGAACCGAGTCCCCGGAGACCCTGCCGAGACGAACCCCGCGCTTCACCACGCAAGCCGTTTCCGGGTCAAACACAAAGACATGGCCGCGACCGGGCGACTCATTGCCGTTCGGGGCGGACAACGCGGAGAGTGGTAACCGAATCGACGATTCCGCCGGCAGTTTCAGATCGAGCTCGGCCGCCATGCCGGGAATAATGCCGGCATTGGACGGCTCCAGAACAAGGCGCAGAGTAAAGGCCCCGCCTTGCCAGGCCTCGGCGGATATTTCACTGAGCCGGGCAGTGTGCTCGCCCGGCAACCCCACCAGACGGGCAGCGTGTTCGCTGCCAAGTTCCAGTGCCCCCTGGCGGGTCTCCGGCACCAGCGCCTCCAGTTCGAGGCCCGTGTCGGATACCAGGCGCAAAGCCGATGTGCCGGACGTTACATAGCTGCCGGGCTCTAGCAGCTTGCCGGCGATACGGCCGGCATAGGGGGCCTTCAGCACCGTATCGCGCAGGCGTCGCTGCACCTGCTGGACAGCGGCCCTGGCGAGCGCCACCGTCGCACGGGCAGACTCGAACGCGGTGCGGGACAGATCGAGGTCGCGCGCCGATCCGGCTCCCGTTTTCACCAGCTTTCGATCACGCCGATACTGGGCCTCGGCGGCGGGCAACTCCGCCTCCGCCCGGGCCAGTTCCGCCTGCGCCTGTTTCAGCTCCAGGGCAAAAGGCTCTGGATCCACCCAGGCCAGGCGCTCCCCCGCCGATACCCGATCACCGAGTTTGACCGCAACCCCTTCCACACGCCCCGAAACTTCGAAAGCCAGGTCGGCGCTGTCGGCGGCACGGACGGTCGCGGGCAAGGACAAGACCTCATGATCCCGCTGCGGTGTGACTTCCATCCAATCGATGGGTTTGGCTGGGCGCGCCTGTTCGGGAGGCTGGGAACAACCCCCAAGCAGCAGGGGAAAAAGCCCACCCACCAGGCAGCACCGAATCAAGCGGCTCGCACCCCGCGCCATGATCTCGCTCCTATCCCGTTGAGCCCAGCATCAGAGCAATATTTTCCGACACCTGGGCCTTGATCTCCGCGATCTCTTTCGGCCCCAGGGTCGTCCACTGCAGGTGGCGCAACGCCGCCGCATGGGCGGAGCGGAACACCAACACCTGCCCCAGGAACATGAAGGCCAACAGCCGCGCCCGATGCGAATCCGGCGGCAGGCTGCCGGCGCAGGCGACAAGCCGTGTGCACAAGTCGGCCACACGCCCCATGAAGCCGCCGTACAGTCGATCGAATGCCTCGCTCGGCTCTTGCTGCTCCTTGAGAATCAACTTTGCCCAAGCCGCACTCTCCGGCGAGGCCAACACCTCCAAAAGCCGGCCGAGCAGTTGCTGGAGCAGCGCCAGTGCCTGTGCGGGCTTCGGGCCATCGAAAGCCTCCAGAACCCGAGATGCCGCACTGGCCGCCGGGGCCAACTCGGCACCAAGGCGCTCGACAATATGGTCGAAAACCGCCAGATACAGGTCGTGCTTGCCACCAAAGTGATAGGCGATCAATCCCAGATTGACACCAGCCTCACGAGCAATGGCCCGCGTCCCTGCCGCGTCGAAACCATGCTGGCCAAAAACCGTGATGGCGGCCTGAAGCAAGGCCTGCCGACTGCCGTCCCCACGGACCGGTGATTCGTGTCGTGTACTCATGGACACACATTAGTCAATCGATTGACCAAATACAACCCAAAACGGCCTCCTAATGACGCGGCCCATGCCGCCACGCTCGATGCCCAATGCAGTTTCAACCGACAACCTGTGTGAGTGGCGCGGGCTGTTCGCAGCCGTGGTAGATACAGCCCTACTCCCTCACCTCGGCGACCCTCAGTGCGTTCGAGCATGGTTGCCAATCCGGTCAAGAGTCCTTGTTGTCAATGTCTCTACAATGACGTTTTCACGCCTGATAAAATGAACTCACCGTCCGGAAAGAAGTTGTCAGATCAGAAGCAACCACTTGCCCAACAGCAGCACTCGACAGTTGGACGGCAACTTCGCCCGGCTCCCTGCGAGGCCGGGGAGGTTTTCGATAAAGTTTCGCGCGATAGGTAAAGCTCGATGAGGACCATCAGGGCAAGCGCCACATTCTGGAGTACCTGGTTATGGGCAACGGCTACTCGAACGGCTGACCGGCCGCGCCGGCCCTTCCCCCGCGCGCCCGAACCGGACGGCATCTTGCTCCCAACCCGGGGCTGAGCGAAGCTTCACCCCGGCATCCAGCCAAGGTAGCAACCGGGAACGAGGGGAAAATTCATGCCGAAAGTCTATCTGGCGGGGCCGGACGTGTTCCGCAGCGACGCCGTCGAACGCGGCGCCTATCTCAAGCGGCTGTGCGCCGGGCACGGCCTGGAAGGCCTCTATCCCCTGGACAACGCGCTGCCCGCGGGACTCGCGCAAGCAGAAGCGGCACAGTGGATCCTCACGGCGAACGTCGCCCTGCTGCGCAGCGCCGATGCCGTACTGGCCAATCTCGAGCCCTTCCGCGGACAGGAACCGGACTCCGGTACGGTGTTCGAGGTGGGCATGGCCGTAGCCCTCGGCAAGCCAGTATGGTGCTACTTCGCCCCCGCCGGCGACCTGTGCGCCCAGGTTCCCCATGGAGCGGATAGGCGCGACGTGCAGGGCTGGCTGGTGGAGGACTTCGGCCTGCCGCGCAACCTGATGCTCGCCTGCAGTTGGGCGGGGCACAGCGCGACGGTGGAAGCGGCGATCGCCGATCTGGCCCGGCATCTCGGACTCTGAAGCGACAGGTCCGGCACAAGACAGGCAAGCGGTCTTGGCCGCGATGCCGCCACTCCACAACCGCCGGCTCAGCCCTTCGGCTTATCGGCGTCGGTGGCCACCTGGCCTGCCTCGCGGCTCAGGCGGATCACGTTGTTGGCCAGATTCACGCTCTGTCCGGCGGCCTTCCAGCCGCGGTCGTACAGGCAGTCGGCGCCCTTCGCCGCCACCTCCAGGGCACTCACCAGAGACTCGGCGTCCGCCGGAGCGTTCTTCGCCATCTCCGCGACCATGTCGCGCAGCTGGTGGGCACCGGCATCCATCTGCTGCCAGGCCAGATCGAGGAAGATCCTCTGGGTCGCCAAGGTCAGCTCATGCACCTGCCGACCGTACTCCAGCAGCCGCTCCGCCTGGGCCGCTGTCGACAGTTCGGCGACCGCCTCTGGCCCATGCATCGAGAGCAGCCGGCGCCAGCTGGCGAAGAAACCGTCGCTGACCATGTGCAGCGCCTGGAACTGCAGCTGAACGAGCCGCTCGCTGCCGTCGATCATCCCCTCGCCGAGGCGGCGCGCGGCTTCAAGCCCGGGCGACTGGCCGTTCTGGAATGCATTCGAATCAAAGTTGGACATGTCTGAATCTCCCAAAGGCAACGACCGGGACGGCCAGGCATGCCGGATCGCGGCAAACCGTCTGACCACATTATTACATTACTTCCTGAATGCCTTGCTGCATGGTTTTTGCATTGCAAAAAAATTTGCTCCCTCCTGTCCCCCTCCGCTATAAGAAACGGGCCATTGTCCCCGACCCTCCATGACATACGAATCCACATCCGCTGGCTTCTTCTGGAGGAGCGCACCGCTTGGCCTTACTCCAACACGAAGAGGGTGATCATGAGCCAGGAGACTTTTTTTGCGCAGCAGGAAGACTGCTTCTCCTCTTTCCACAACTACATTCAGCATATCGGCAAGCTGCAGAGGCTGCAGGCGCGCAACCTGCAGGACAGCCTCCGCCGGCGCCAGGAGAACTCGCTGCAGACGCTGACCGAGTGCAGCCCGCAGCTACCCAGCGGCACCGACTGGCTCGATTACCTGACCGACTTCAACCAACGCTCCCTGCTGTTCTGGGACACCCTGCGCCAGCGTGCCGACAACACCCTGCACCACCGCCAGGCCGGCTACCCGGTGCTGCTCAAGTTCGACCACGAGCTGCTGCTCGACGGCCGCGACCTGCCGTCCCCGGTGAACTACTCGCTGCTGCGCATCCTGCCCGGCCCGGGCCAGATGACCGACGCCACCCTGCCGCCGGTGATCGTCATCGACCCGCGCGGCGGCCACGGCGCCGGCATCGGCGGCTTCAAGGAGGAGTCGGAGATTGGCGAAAGCCTGCGCGCTGGACATCCCACCTACTTCATCTCCTTCAGCCACAGCTCGGAGCCCGGCCAGAGGCTGGAGGACATCGCCGTCGCCCAGGCCCGCTTCATCGAACTGGTCAGCGAGCGCCATGCCCATGCCGGCAAGCCGGTGCTGATCGGCAACTGCCAGGCCGGCTGGGCGCTCATGGGGCTGGCAGCGCTGCGCCCGGAGCTGCCGGGGCTGGTGGTCGTCGTCGGCGCCCCGCTGTCCTACTGGGCCGGCGTCAACGGCCGCAACCCGATGCGCTATGCCGGCGGCCTGCTCGGCGGCGCCTGGATAACCCGCCTCGGCAGCGACCTCGGCAACGGCCGCTTCGACGGTACCTGGCTGGTCAGCAACTTCGAGAGCCTCGACCCGGCCCACGCCTGCTGGGGCAAGTACTACGAGCTTTTCTCCAGCATAGACAGCGAAGCGCCGCGCTTCCTCGATTTCGAGCGCTGGTGGGGCAGCCCCAACCTGTTCAACAGCGAGGAAATGGAGACCATCGTCGACGATCTGTTCATCGGCAACCGCCTGACCGGCGGCCGGGGCAGCCTCACCGACCTGAGCCAGGTCGAGGCGCCGGTGGTGGTGTTCTGCTCCTACGGCGACAACATCACCCCGCCGCAGCAGGCCCTGAACTGGATCGCCGACCTCTACCCCTCCGACCTGGCACTGCATTCGGCCGGACGCACCATCATCTACCTCAAGCATGCCAGCGCCGGCCACCTGGGCATCTTCGTCTCCGGCCAGGTGGCGCGCCGCGAGCACCGCCAGCTGATCGGCGCCATCGACGCGATCAAGGCCCTGCCGCCCGGCCTGTTCGAACTGATCATCGACGACGTGCCCCATGCCGACGACGGTCCCCTGGCCTACAAGGTGCACTTCGAATCCCGGCGGATCGCCGACATCGTCGCGGACGACGACGGCTGCGACGATGCGCGGGAGTTCGAGCTGGTCAATCGCGTCTCGGCGATCAACAGCACCCTCTACGACTGGACAGTACGCCCCTGGTTGAGCCGGGCGATCAGCGAGCCGACCGCCGAACAGCTGCGCCAGAGCCATCCCTTCCACCAGCAGCGACTGGCCTGGAGCAGCCTGAACCCGGCGTCCTGGTGGCTATCTGGAGTGGCCGAACTGGTCCGCCATCAGCGCCGACCGGCGCAGGCCGACAATCCG
This sequence comes from Azotobacter armeniacus, assembly GCF_054779355.1. Lineage (NCBI taxonomy): Bacteria > Pseudomonadati > Pseudomonadota > Gammaproteobacteria > Pseudomonadales > Pseudomonadaceae > Azotobacter > Azotobacter armeniacus. Next base: position 9,172 of record NZ_BAAGYK010000108.1, on the reverse strand, counting down.
CTGCTGGCCTGGCAGGGGTTCATCTCCGACTGTGTCGAGAACGCCCTGGATACCTATCGCGACATCCGTGATGCCGGCCAGGAGCTGGCCTTCCATATGCTCTACGGCGGGCTCAGCACTCTCACCGGCGGTCAGCGGGCGAAAGCGGCCGAGGTGTTCGCCAGTGAACGGGACCGGGCCCTGCTCGAGCGCCTGCACGAAGCCTTGCCCCTGGGCGGCGCGCGGGAGGCGGCAATCCGCATCCTGCTGCTGCTCGCCAGAGCCAGCGGCCGGCTGGACAAGGCCATGCTGGAAAGCATCGTCAAGGACTACCGCCGCCGGGCCAGCGCGGATCCGCACATCCCGGATGTCGCCAGCCTGCGGGAAACCACCCGCCTGCAGAACCTGCTGGTGTTCGCCTATCCCGAGGAGAGCCTGCAGAGTCTGCCCGAGCTGCTGCCCGAGGCAGCCGAACGCCAGCTGATCCTCGCCGAGGTCATGGAAGTCGAACCCCTCTGGCAGCGCAGCGACGGCCCGCTGGGTGAACTCTGGCGCCAGTTGTTCGAGGTGCTGGGGCTGCCGCTGGCGGATTTCGCCCGACTCCGCGAGGAAGGGGCCGAACCGGCCGGTGCGGTGCCTGCCAAGGCGAACGTCTTAACACCGGTGGTCGTCCCGGAAAGCGCGCCTCCGGCACCCGAGCCGAAGGTAGGCCCCGCGGCCGAAGCCACCGCCGTGCCGGCCAACCGGCAGGAAGAGCTGATCAAGCCAGCCCCGACCGCCGAGCCCCAGGCCGTAGCGGTCGAGCCTGAAGTCGTGGCGGCCGAGCCGGCACCCACCTCCGCACCGGCAGTGGCGGAGCCGCTGGCCGAGCCTGTCACCGCTGCCGAGCCGCCGGGCGCGGTCGAAGAGGAAGTAGCAGCCAAACCGCACGGCCGCGTTCGCACGAAAACGGTGATCAAGCCGCCGGCGACCGTCGAAATGCAACCCGCCGCCGAAGCTGCCCTGACCAGCGCGAAAGCCTCCCCCGCTCCGGCCGAAAGCGCCCCGGCACAGAAGCCCGCCAAACCGCGCCAGCCCCGCCGGCCGCGCAAGCCCAGCAACAACAAGTAGTCCCCGGAGCAGCCCGTATCGGGCCTTTCCCCACAGCCCAACCCTCTTCCCGCCGGGGAGAGGGTGCTGAAAGCCACTGTCACCGAGGCCCGCATTTCCCTGGGATCATGGGCCGGTATTCATGAGAATGGTTACCCCCCACTGGCATTCATGAAGCGCAGCACCCGAACCTCGCCGTCGGCGGAGAAGTCGTGCTGCTGCGGCTTGTGCAGCAAGGCGCGGTCGATGGCCTCCAGCAGCGGCCGCTCCTCGGTCGGGTGGCGGCGCAGCAGGACGCGCAGGTCCAGCGACTGCTCGTGGCCGAGGCAGAGCAGCAGACGGCCCTCGACGGTCAGCCGCAGGCGGTTGCAGCTGGCGCAGAAGTTGTGGCTGTGCGGCGAGATGAAGCCGATGCGGCTGGCCGGATGCTCCTGCAGGCGCACGTAGCGAGCCGGCCCGCCGCTCTGCTCGGCGCAGTCGAGTAGAGCGTAGCGGCTGGCGATCCGCGCGCGTACCTCGTCGCTGGAACAGAAGGTCTCGCCGCGCGAGCGGCCGACTTCGCCCAGCGGCATTTCCTCGATGAAGCTGATGTCCAGCTCGCGCGCCACGGCGTAGCCGACCAGATCGAGCACCTCGTCGGCGTTGCGCCCCTTCATCACCACGGTGTTCAGCTTGATCCCCTCGAAGCCGGCCGCGCGGGCCGCCTCGATGCCGTCGAGCAGCCGCGACAGCTCGCCGGTGCGGGTGATGGCGCGAAAGCGCGCCGGGTCCAGGCTGTCCAGGCTGATGTTGAGCCGCTTCACCCCGGCCTCGGCCAGCGGCCGGGCGAGGCCGACCAGCTGCGAGCCGTTGGTGGTCATGACCAGCTCGCGCAGGCCGGGCAGCGCGGCGATCCGCGCGCACAGGTCGATAATGTCGCGGCGCACCAGCGGCTCGCCGCCGGTGAGGCGGATCTTCTTCACCCCGCGGCCGACGAAAAGTTTGGCCAGACGGTACAGCTCCTCCAGGCCGAGGATCTGCTGGCGCGGCAGGAAGCGCATGTCCTCGGCCATGCAGTAGACGCAGCGGAAGTCGCAGCGGTCGGTCACCGACAGCCGCAGGTAGTCGATGGTGCGTCCGAAGCCGTCTTGCAGTGCATTGGCCATGGGGATTCTCGTCAAGTATTCGGTGAATCGTCGTAGGATGGATAACGGCGTAGCCTTATCCACCGCGCAGGACTCCGGTGGAAAACGCTGCGCGGTTTTCCACCCTACGCATCGTCCTCGCTCAGCCCGGGAAGAGGAACGGATTGAGGCCGCTGCGGGAGAAGCCCTGGCGCTCCACCTCGGCGTCCAGGGCCAGGGAGGCCAGGTCGTCGGCGATCACGTCCAGCTGCGGGTCGCGGTCCTCGTGGAGGACCTTGAGATAGCTGTTGCAGTCGCCGCAGCTTTCCGCGCGGATCGCCGCCTGCTCGCTGTCCAGCGACCAGTAGTCGAGCCGACCGCCCTCCTCGCAGTTGCTGCACTTGGTGCGCACCATGTGCCAGCGGCTCTCGCACAACCCGCACTGCAGATAGCGCAGGCCGCTCTGGGCGCCGCCGCGGATAACGCTGGCGACTGGCACGCTGCCGCACACCGGGCAGCACTGGCGCCCCTCGCCGCCCCCGGCATGGCCGCTAGCCGGCAGGTGCGCGGCCAGCTGCGTCCAGTACAGCGCCAGTGCGGCCCAGAGGAAGGGCGCCCGGGCACTGCCGACCGCGGCGTAGTCGCCGGCCAGCAGGGCGCCGGCCAGCGCCTTGAGAGTGGCCTCGTCGCAGCCGCGCAGGCCGTTGAGGGCCTGCGCCACGGCTGGGGTCGCACTGCCCGGCAGGCGCTCGAGCAGGCCCTGCAGCAACTGCTGCCAGTGCTCGTCGAGCGGCAGGCTCGCGTGGTCCAGCGGCGGCCGCGGCCCGCCCAGGTGGGCGGCCAGTGTGGCTGCCAGCGCCTCGGGCAGCGGCAGCGCCTCGGCGACCTGCTGCTGCGCCGCGGCGATGCCGGCGGCGAAGTGCAGGTAGTCGGCCATCGGATGGCCTTCGGCGAGCCGGCGCAGGCGCTCGGCGCGGCGTCCGTAGCGCTGCTCCAGTGCGGGAAGGATCAGCGGCGCGATACTGCCGACGCCGCCGCTCGGCTGTTCGTCGGAAACCAGGCGGATGCTGTTCATTCGCCACCCTCGCCCTTGGCCGGCTTGCTGGAGATCTGCCGGTACCAGCGGTCGTGGTGGCTTTTGGCCCAGCGGCGCGAGACGTAGCCGGTGACCATGCCGGCGATCGAGCCCTTGACCCAGAAGGCCAGGTAGGCGTGACCGAGGATCAGCAGGATCAGCGCGATGCCGGCAGCGGCATGCAGGAACAGGCCGAGGCGGATCAGCGGGATGGGGAAGGCCGGGGCGAAGTAGGGTCGCCAGATCACCAGGCCGCTGAGCAGCAGCAGGGTGATCAGGCTCATGATGCCCCAGAACAGGATCTTCTGGCCGGCGTTGTACTTGCCGATCTGCAAGGGCTTGTCATGCCTGCCGAGCAGCACGTCCTTGAGGTTGGCGAACCACTTGAGGTCCTCGCGCTCCGGCAGGTTGTACTTGACGAAGCGGATGAACAGGTAAACCAGGGCGAGAAACACTGCGACGCCGAGGAAGGGGTGCAGGATGCGCGCCATCTGCGGCGTGCCGAGCACCGCACCCAGGCCGCTGAGGGTCGGGAAGAACCAGGACAGCCCGGAGAGCGCGGCGAGGAAGAAGCAGATCACCATCACCCAGTGGCAGGCGCGCTCGGGAAAGCGGGTGCGCAGGATCATGTCGCGCTTGTTCATGCGGGAGTCTCCTCGTTGTCTTCGGCGTGCTCGTCCACCTGATTCGGGCCGACGCCGACGTAGTGGAACAGCGTGCCGGCCAGGGTGGCGAAGAAGGCCACGGCGGCCGCCGGCTTCATCCAGCCCTTCCAGCCGTGGATCGCGCTGCTGATGCGCGGGTCCCTGGGCAGGTTGTGGTACAGCTCGGGCCGGTCGGCGTGGTGCAGCACGTACATCACGTGGGTGCCGCCGACGCCCTGCGGGTCGTAAAGGCCGGCGTTGGCGTAGCCGCGGCTGTGCAGCTCCTCGACGCGCTGGCCGGCCAGGTGCTGCATGTCGGCCTTGGTGCCGAAGCTGATCGCCCCGGTCGGGCAGGTCTTGGCGCAGGCCGGCTCCTGGCCCACCGCCACGCGGTCGGAGCACAGGGTGCACTTGTAGGCCTTGTTGTCCTCCTGGCTGAGCCGCGGCACGTTGAACGGGCAGCCGGCGACGCAGTAGCCGCAGCCGATGCAGTGCTCGGACTGGAAGTCGACGATGCCGTTGGCGTACTGGACGATGGCGCCCGGGCTCGGGCAGGCCTTCAGGCAGCCTGGGTCCGCGCAGTGCATGCAGCCGTCCTTGCGGATCAGCCATTCCAGCTTGCCGTTCTCCTGCTGCACCTCGTCGAAGCGCATCACCGTCCAGCTCTTGGCGGTGAGATCGACGGGGTTGTCGTAGACGCCGACGTTGTGGCCGACCTCGTCGCGCAGGTCGTTCCACTCCGAGCAGGCCACCTGGCAGGCCTTGCAGCCGATGCAGATACTCACGTCGATCAGCTTGGCCACTTCCGCCTTGTGGTCGCGGACCTGGGTCGGCGGGGTCAGTGCGCTGGTGGCCGAGCGCTTGATGATGTCTTGGGATTGCATGGACATGGAAAGCCCTCCATCAGACCTTTTCAATGTTCACGAGGAAGGCCTTGTACTCCGGCGTCTGCGCGTTGGCGTCGCCAACCGCGGGTGTCAGGGTGTTGGCCAGGAAGCCCTTGCGGGTGGTGCCGGTAAAGCCCCAATGGCAGGGGATGCCAACGGTGTCGACCGGCTTGCCGTCGATCTCCAGAGTGACGATGCGCTTGGTCACCACCGCCTTGGCCTTGATGAAGCCGCGCATCGAGGAGACCTTGACCAGGTCGCCCTGCTCGATGCCCTTCTGCGCCGCCAGCCTCTCGCCGATCTCGACGAACTGCTCGGGCTGGACGATGGCGTTGAGCCGCGAGGCCTTGGTCCAGTGGCGGAACATCTCGGTGATCGAGTAGGTGGTGGCCACGTAGGGAAAGTCTTCGGCCGTGCCCATGCGCCGGCGGTCGTTGTCGAACACCCGCGCGGTCGGGTTGAAGGTCACTTTCGGGTGCAGCGGGTTTTCCGCCAGCGGCGTCTCGGTCGGCTCGTAGTGCTCGGGGAAGGGGCCGTCGCCCACCGCACCGGCGGAGAACAGCCGGCCCAGGCCCTCGGGCAGCATGATGAAGGGGTTGGCCTCGCTGCCCGGCGCGGCGGTGGCGGCGAAGTCCGGAATGTCGACGCCGGTCCAGCGCTGGCCGTTCCAGCCGATGAGCTGGCGATGGGGGGCCCAGGGCTTGCCCTGCGGGTCGGCGGAGGCGCGGTTGTAGAGGATGCGACGGTTCTGCGGCCAGGACCAGGCCCAGCCCGGCGTGCTGCCGAGGCCCGAGGCGTCGCTGGCGTTGTCGCGCCGCGCCATCTGGTTGCCCTCCGGCGTCCAGGAGCCGGCAAGGATCCAGCAGAAGCTGGCGGTCGTGCCGTCGGCGCGCAGCTGAGAGAAGTCGCGCAGCAGCTCGCCCTTCTTCGCCAGCAGGTTGCCCTGGGCGTCGAAGAGATCGGCCAGGGCGTAGCCGTTGGCTTCCCTGGCGACCTCCTCGGGCGCCGGGTCTTCCGGGTCGCTGTAGTTCCAGGCCATGTTGAACAGCGGCGCGGGATTGGCGCCACCTTCCTGCTCGTACAGCTCGCGCAGCCTGAGCAGCAGGTGGCCGAGGATCTTGCCGTCGTGCCAGGCCTCGGCCGGCGGCGCCGCGCCCGCCCAGTGCCACTGCACCCAACGCCCGGAGTTGGCGATCGAGCCGTTCTCCTCGGCAAAGCAGCCCGACGGCAGGCGGAACACCTCGGTCTGGATGTCGGCGGACGTCACGTTGTTGGCTTCGCCGTGGTTCTGCCAGAAGTTCGAGCTCTCGGTCACCAGCGGGTCGATCACCACCAGGTATTTCAGTTTGGAGAGGGCCGCGACCGCCTTGTTCTTGTCCGGGAAGGCGGCGATGGGGTTGAAGCCCTGGGCGATGTAACCGTTGACCTTGCCGTCGTACATCATGTCCAGGTAGCGCAGCACGTCGTACTCGACGTCCCACTTGGGCAGCCAGTCGAAGCCCCAGTCATTCTCGCGGGTCGCCTTATCGCCCCAGAGGCTCTTCATCAGGCTGACGAAGAACTTCTCGCTGTGCTGCCAGTAGTTCACCTGGCCGGGCAGCACCTCCTTGGGCGTGCTCTGCGCCAGGTAGGTGGCGAGATTCGGCTGGCGCTCCGAGGGCAGGTTCAGGTAGCCGGGCAGGCGTATCGAGAGCAGGCCGAGGTCGGTGTAGCCCTGGATGTTGGAGTGCCCGCGCAGGGCGTTGATGCCGCCGCCGGCCATGCCGATGTTGCCGAGCAGCAGCTGGATCATCGCCGCGCCGCGGATGGTCTGCACACCGCTGGTGTGGTGGGTCCAGCCGAGGGCGTAGAGAAAGGTCGCGGTCTTGTCCGGGGCGCTGGTCTCGCCGAGCAGCCGGCAGATCTCCAGGAAGTCCTCCTTCGGCGTGCCGCAGACGCGCGTCACCATTTCCGGGGTGTAGCGGCTGACATGTTGCTTGAGCAGGCTCCACACGCAGCGCAGATGGCTCAGGGTCGGATCACGCCGGGCGTGACCGTTCTCGTCCAGCTGGTAGGCCCAGGAGCTTCTGTCGTACTGCTTCTTCGCCTCGTCGTAGCCGCTGAACAGGCCCTCGTCGAAGGCGAAGCCCTCATTCACCAGCAGGCTGGCATTGGTGTAGGCGCGCACGTACTCGTGCTGGACCCTGTCCTGGGTGATCAGGTAGTTGACCACCCCCATCAGGAAGGTCACGTCGGAGCCGGCGCGGATCGGCGTGTAGAGGTCGGCCACCGCGGCGCTGCGGTTGAAGCGCGGGTCGACCACGATCAGTTTGGCGCCGTTGCGGATCTTCGCCTCGATGGCCCACTTGAAGCCCACCGGGTGCGCCTCGGCAGGGTTGCCGCCCATGATGAAGACGACGTTGGCATTCTTGATGTCCACCCAGTTGTTGGTCATCGCGCCGCGGCCGAAGCTAGCCCCCAGGGCACCCACGGTCGGGCCATGGCAGAGCCGCGCCTGACAGTCCATGCCGAGGATGCCTAGGGCGCGGGTGAAGCGCCAGTCGAGGGCGCCGGTCTCGTTGCTCGCCGCCGAGGAGCAGAGCATGCCGGTGGTCAGCCAGCGGTTCACAGTGACGCCGGCGGCGTTCTTCTCGACGAAGTTGGCGTCGCGGTCGTCCTTCATCAGCCTGGCGATGCGCTCGATGGCCTCCTCCCAACTGATCCGCTGCCACTTGTCCGAACCCGGCGCGCGGTACTCGGGGTACTGCAGGCGCTGCTCGCTGTGGATGAAGTCGACCAGGCCGGCGCCCTTCGGGCACAGCGAGCCACGGCTGACCGGATGGTCGGGATCGCCCTCGATGTGGAAGATGCGCGGCTTGGCATTCTTCGCGCCGTCGCCGAGACTGTACATGAGCACCCCGCAGCCCACCGAGCAGTAGGTGCAGTTGTTGCGGGTCTCCCTGGCACGCAGCAGCTTGTACTGGCGCGGCTGGGTGGCGTTGGCCACGCCGGGGGCGAAGCCGAGGGTGGCGGCGGTGGCACCGGCCACCCCGACGGTACAGAGCTTGAAGAACTGTCTTCTGCCAAGTTCCATGACGATCTCCTGAAAATAGGGGCGAGCGTTTCCCGCGCTTCACGGCGGGAAACGCTCGGGACTTTCGATTGGGAGTGCAGGCTCCGCCGACAGCGGGACGGGGTTGGCCTCAGGGAGCGCGGGGCACCGGGCTGTAGACCCGCGCCGCGCTGTGGTGGGGCAGGTGGATCAGGTTGAGGTGGTGCTGGCGCGCCCAGTCCACGGTCAGTGCGGTGGGCGCCGATAGCCCGACCAGGGTGCCGATGCCGGCGCGCACCGCCTTGTGCAGCAGTTCGACGCCGCAGCGACTGGTGACCACGGCAAAGCCGTGGCCAGACTCCAGCCGTTCGTGCCTGAGGGCGCCGATCAGCTTGTCGAGGGCGTTGTGCCGGCCGATGTCCTCGCGGCACAGGCGGATCTCGCCGTACCCGTCGACGAACAGCGCGGCATGCAGGGCGCCGCTGTGGCGGGCCAGGCGCTGCTCGGCTGCGATGCGCTCGCGCAGCGCCTGCAGGTGCCCGGACGGCGGCAACGGGACCGGCTCGAGCGCCGCGAGCTGCGGCAGCGCCTGCTCCAGCGCGTCCACCCCACACAGCCCGCAACCGCTGCTGCCGGCCAGTTGGCGGCGCTGCTGCTTGAGCTGCCAGAAGGCGCGGCTGGCGACCTGCACCTCGGCCCGCCAGGCCTCGGCGCCTTCGACGAGCTGCAGGTCGTAGATTTCATCGGCACTATCGATGATACCGGCGGTCAGAGTGAAGCCGTAGACGAAGTCTTCCAGCGCCTCCGGCGTGACCATCATCACCGCATGGTTGAGGCCGTTGTAGCTGATCGCCAGCGCACACTCCGCCGCCAGCTGCGCCTCGGAAACCCGCGCCGGATGTGCCAACTCGGCATAGCGGTAGGTGCCCGTGACGGTCGGGGGGGGCTCCTTGGCAGGGGGGCTGGCGTGATGCGGCATGGCGGCGCACTCGGCGATGAATTGACACAGGTCAAGTTTATGCCTGGCCAAATTCCTCGACCAATCGCTATTGCCGATCCCATGATCGACAGCATCTATCGAATCTGCCGCTCCATGCGGCATCCTGCCGCGCAGGCCGCGCCGCTCCGTCGTCTCCCCCCTGGCGAACGACGCTGCGATCCCCAGCCAGCCGCGTTCCCCCTTAGCCTTTGGTCTACCCCCGCCCAGCCCTTTAAATGCACAAATTACATATAAAAATAGAATTGTTATTCACTTAATGAATTATTAACGCGGCAATCAAATTCACGATATAAAGGGACATGAAAAAGATCGATGCCCGAAAGCTCTCTCGAGAAACTCAGGACCAGATGCGACGCCTGGCCAT
>NZ_BAAGYK010000107.1:0-1289 GCF_054779355.1 Azotobacter armeniacus | reverse complement strand
ACCATCTCCATCGGCCTGCTGGCCGGCTCGCTCAAGCATCCGCAGCGCTTCTGCGGCATGCACTTCTTCAACCCGGTGCCGCTGATGCCGCTGGTGGAGGTCATGCCTGTGCCGCCAGCTGGTCGGGCAGAGCGCCCTGCAGGTGATCCACCAGCGCCTGCTGCTGGAGGCCAAGCGCAACCTGATCTACACCACCATGACCGTCAACGAGCTCTCTGATGCGCTCGGCTTCAACGATCCGGCCTACTTCTCGCGGTTCTTCCGCCGCCTCGCCGGGCAGTCGCCGAAGGCCTTCCGCCAGAGTGCGGCGGCCGGCAGTGCGCTGACGCCGGATCGGGACGATGAGGGATGAAGAGGGTGGGCAAGACGGCGCGGCGCTTCCTTGCCGCGCCGGGCGAATTCAGCGGTAGATCTTGTGCAGCAGCCCGATCAACTGCTGGCGTTCCTCGGCGCTGAGCGCCGCGGTGGCGTCCAGGTCGCTCTGCGCGGCCACCTCGCGCAGCTGTTTGAGCAGCGTTTCGCCGGCCTTGCTGAGAAAGATGCCGTAGGAGCGCTTGTCCGGCTTGCAGCGCACCCGCACCGCCAGCCCGCGGCTTTCCAGCTTGTTCAAAAGGACCACCGCCTGCGGTGGCTCGATGGCCAGCGCGCGGGCCAGGTCGGCCTGCATCAGGCCGGGGTTGTGCTCGATGATCGCCAGGGCGGTGAACTGCGCCGGACGCAGGTCGAAGACGCCGATGCGGCTGACCAGATGCTGAAAGACCTTGAGCTGGGCGCGGCGCAGGGCATAGCCGATCAGCTCGTCGAGGGAGCTGTCCAGCGGACTGTCGGCCGGCTGGGCGATGGCCTGCGCAGCGGCGGCCAGGGTGGAGCTGGACTTGCGGGGCATGGGCGCGTGCGGTTCCCGATTAGTTAATCTGCATAAAAATTCTGCAATGCCCGGCGGAAACTATCCAGAGGCAATCTTTCCCGCGTGCCACCTCTTGCCCAAAGGGGCGTTCGGGTGCTGAATGCAGCCATGGCCCGCCGTCGATGGTTCGTTGTCGTAAGAATGTCCGATGGCCGGCTCCCGGGCCGCGCAACTATCCTGAAACCAGCGCCGGGCAAAGCTGTCCGCAAGCGATCCGGCTGCGGCGGTTCGCGTGGTGCGCGGCCGGCCGACGTGGCCAGTGCAGCTTCTACTTGGAGAATCAGTCGATGATTTACGAAGGGAAAGCCATCCGGGTCCAGGCCCTGGGGGATGGCATTGTCGAGATGCAGTTCGACCTCGAGGGCGACTCCGTCAATAAATT
>NZ_BAAGYK010000106.1:0-1721 GCF_054779355.1 Azotobacter armeniacus | reverse complement strand
AGGAAGGTGACGATGGGGATGTCCTTCCGCAGCCCGGGGAAGAGGCCCTCGAGCAGCGCCCGCGGCGGTCTGCCGGACGGGGCGGGAAGTTCGATACCGGGGTAGACCACGCTCATGCGCTCCCGCGGAACGTCCAGCTCGTCGGCGATCCGCTCGAGGTAGTCGTGGCTGGTCTGCAGAGCCGGCCAGCGCGACCCGGCAACGGCTTCGTTGAGGCGGCTGCGGTAAGTCTCGAACAGGCCGCCCCGCCGCGCGTAGTCGGCGAACTGCTCGTCGCCCTGGAAGGTCAGCGAGTAGTCGAAATCGAGCCCTCCCTGACGCTTCGCCGCCAGGGCGAGCATGCCGATGGAGGCGAAGCTCATCATCAGGTGGGTAACCCCGTCCCTGGCGATGAAGCCGCGCAACCGCCGGACCAGGCCGGCATCGGCATCCGGCGTCGCATGCAGCGAACAGATGAGGTGGGTGAGCATGCGGTCGACGAAGCCGTTGAAGAGGGTCTGGGTCATGCGCACTCGCAGCGGCAAGGGCTGCAGGAAGGCGGCCGAGCCGACCACCCGGTCCATGAACTCCGAGGGCCGGCGGAACTGGTAGCGCGTGCCGTGGCACAGCAGCCGCTGCTCGATGCCGGGATCGGCGAACGAGGGATTCCACTCCATCATCCAGTAGACCACCACCTTGTAACCGCGTCGGTGGAGAGTGTTGGCGAGGGTCAGGTCGCGAATCGTGGAGCCCAGGTAGGAACCACTGCCAATGGTGACGAATGCAAAAGTCGGCTTGCTCATGTTGCCTCCGGTCCTTGGGGATGGCTAGGGGCGTCTCCTGCTGGATCACGCCCCACTTCTCTTGCTTAGTGAACGCTCAGAAGGTGTAGCTAACGCCGGTAAACACCGAGTAACGCAACAACGTCCCGAACTCATCGTCGACGCCGCCACCGGTGAATATTCATCGCGTCGCTCTGCCGGTAAAGAACGCTCCGGCTGTTCGCCTGACCGCTCAGGAAGCACTCGACCATGGCCTCGTCGTCGCAGCCATTGTTGTCGCGCAGGCACTTCACCGGATAGAACATCTGGAAGAACAGTGCGGCGCGCAGTTGGTCAGGGTCGTCGACTTCGCGAACGCTGGAGAATTGCCGGTGTATGTCGTTTCCCATGCCGACGTACTGAGAGCCTTGCCCGGGAAACACGAACATGATGTTGGGACTGGAAACCTGGCTCATGGAAAAACTCCCTGGATGGATCGGGGAACCGGGCATCGCTGCCCGGACCGTCACAATCGCGGATGCGCTCGCGTTCGTCACGCCACCCTGGAAATGACGCCATCCGGCAGCGAACGCCCCGTCTGCTCGGCAATGCCCAGGTGCTGCAACACACGGTCGGTCATGTGATCGGCCGTGAAGCGCTCCGCCAGCGAGCGGGCATTCCCGGCCAGCTCGCGATGCAGTGCCTCGCTCTTCAGCAGAGTCTCCAGCTGCCGGGCCAGGTCGCCGCTGTCCCAGACCTTGAAGGTCAGACCGCCGGCCCGCTCGCCATCGCACATCACCTCGGTGACGCCGCCGTAGTCGGGCACCAGCACCGGCGTGCCATGGCTCATCGCTTCGGCTACCACCATGCCGAAGGGCTCCCGGTTCACCGAGGGGTAGACCACGCAGTGGCTGTGGGCGAACAGCGCATCGCGGATCTCCCCGGAGACCGCCCCGGTCTGGTGTATCGGCAGGCCGAGAT
>NZ_BAAGYK010000105.1:94124-103020 GCF_054779355.1 Azotobacter armeniacus | reverse complement strand
CCAGCAGCTTCACCCGGTCGCCGGTGCGGTACAGGCGTTCGCCCGGCTTGAACGGGTTGGCGACGAAGCGCTCGGCGGTCTGCTCCGCGCGGCCCTGATAGCCGCGTGCCAGACCCGCTCCGCCCAGGTACAGCTCACCGGCCACCCCCGGCGGCAGCGGATTGAGCTCGGGGTCGAGCACCAGGGCCTGGAGGTTGGCCAGCGGGCGGCCGAGCGGCAGCGTCGCGGCGCTCCGGTTCGCCGTCTCGGCCGGCTGGGTCAGCGCGCCGACGCAGCTCTCGCTCGGCCCATAGTGGTTGAGCACGCGACACTGCGGCTGCAGCTCGCGGACCCGCTCCAGCAACGGCCAGTGCGTCGCCTCGCCGCCGATCACCAGCGCCTGCCGGGGCAACACGGCGGCCGGGTCGGCCGCCTGCAGCAGCGCCTGCAGATGGCTGGGCACGATCTTGAGCACATCGATGCGCTGTTCGGCCATGTACTGGGCGAAGCGGTCCGGATCGAACGCCCGTTCGGCATCGATCAGATGCAGGGTACGGCCGCTGCACAGCGCGCCGAAGAAGCTGGTGTGTCCCAGGTCCGCCGCGACGGTCGACACCATCGCCAGGTTGCCTGCCAGCTCGGGCAGGTCGAGCCGGGCCAGCACGGCCTGCACGTAGTTCGCCAGCGCCCCGCGGCTGACGACCACGCCCTTGGGCTGGCCGGTGGAGCCGGAGGTGTAGATGACGTAGGCCGCCTGTTGGGAATGCGGCCTGGGCAGATCGACCGAAGGCGCGTCGGTGGAGCAGAAGTCCAGCGCCAGCACCGGCACCTCCGGCTGCCACGCCGGCGCCTGCGCGGCCAGCAACCACTGCGCGCCGCTGTCGGCCAGCTGATAGGCCAGGCGTTCGGCGGGAAGCTGCGGATCGAGCGGCACATAGGCCACGCCCGCCTTGAGCGCTGCCAGCACGCCGAGTACGAACTCGCAGGAGCGCTCGGCATGGATGCCGACGCGCGCCTCCGGGCCGGCGCCCTCGACGCTCAAGCGTGCCGCCAGGCGTTCGGCATGGGCGTCCAGCTCGGCGTAGGTGAAGCAGCGATCCTCGCAGCGCACGGCCACGCCCTGCGGGGCGCGGGCCACGGCATCCGCCCACAGCTCGATCACGTCGGCGCGGGGGAAGAGCGTCCGCGGGCCCTGCAGCTCCGCCAGCGGCCCGGGAAGCGCCAGGGCGGCGAGCCTGCCCTCCGGCTGGGCGATCACCTGCTCCGCGAGGACTTCGAAGGCCTGGGCGAAACGGACGATGGTCGGCTCGTCGAACAGCTCCGCCGCATAAGCCAGGACGACCTGGATGCCCTGGGGCCGGTCGGTGAAGTCCAGGCTCAGGTCGAAGTGGGCCTGCCCCGCCGACAGTCCCTCGACACGGACCTCCAGGCCCGCCACGCTGCGCGTCGCCGGCAGTTCGTCCTGCTGCGTGCATTTCACCTGGAACAGCGGGTGCAGGCCGGGCTGCCGCTCGGGTTGCAGGGCCTCGACCAGCAAGTCGAAGGGCAGGTCGGGATGCGCCTGCGCGTCGAGCACCGTGTCCCGCACTTGAGTCAGAAAGTCGATGAAACCCCGCCGGGCGTCGACCCGGCTCCGAAGTACCTGCATGTTGAGCAGATACCCGATCAGAGCATGCGTCTCTGCCTTTTGCCGGTTAGCAATCGGTACACCGACACGCACGTCACTTTGTCCAGAAATGCGGTAGAGCAAGAACTTCAGCAACGCCAGCATCAGCATGAAGAGCGATGCACCATGCCTGCGCGCCAAACCGCGCAGACTCTCGCTCAACTCGGCCGACAATCTGAAAACGTAGCGACCTTCATCCGATGCCGATGAAATACCTCGCGGCCGATCCAACGGCAGCGCTATAGGCGGGTGTTCGTTGCCAAGGCGAGAGCGCCAGTACTCCAACTGGCGCTCTCCCTGCTCGCTCTCCATCCATTCGCGTTGCCACAGCGCAAAATCCGAAAACTGGATCGGCAATGGAGCAAGCTGGGCAGGACGGCCAGCGCAATGCGCCTCATAAAACGCCAAGAACTCATCGATCAGAATGCGTACCGACCAACCGTCACCGGCGATATGGTGAAGCGCAAGCGCAAGGATGTGTTCGTCGTCACTCAGTTGGTAGAGCGTCGCGCGCAACGGCGGCTCGGCCTCGAGATTGAACGGTTGCGCAGCGAAGGTGCGCAGGTGACGATGCACCTCGCTCCTACTCGCCCCGGCAGGAAATGTGCGTAAGTCAATGGACGGCAATGGTAGACGTATGTCGAACAGGACGTTCTGAACAGGCACGCCGCCATCGCCCACCGAATAGACTGTGCGCAATATCTCGTGCCGCTCAGCAAGCGCATTCAGGCCAGATTCGAGCGCTTCCCTGTTGAGAGTCCCTTTGAGATGCAGGGCGCCTGGCATGTTGTACGCAGAACTTGCCGGATCGATCTGCCAGGTCAGCCACAGTCCGTGCTGGGCAAGCGACAAGGGAACACGATCCGGACTCTGGCGGCGAGGAATTGTGGGCGGCGTATTGGCAGATGCCTCCCCGCCTCGCAGGCGCGCCTGCAGCTTGGCGCGCTGCTCGGGACTGAGCTTGGCACGACGCTCGGAAAGATTTTTTGTGTCGTCCATGACGAGTCTCTCAAGTGGTTTCAGGTACAGGATCCGGGGCCGCGGCGGCCGGATCGGCGTTCTCGATTTCTTCGATCAGTCGGGTTTCGGCGAACGCCGCCAGCGCGGCGATCGTCGGGGGTCTTGAAGACAGCGGCGGGATGCAGCTCCACGCCGTAGGCACTGCACACCTTGGCGAGTGCTCCGTTAAAGAACCATTCCGGGTGCGGCTCCAGATGGGCGGCAAGCTGGCCCACGACCTCCAGCAACGCCACGCCGAGTGCCGAGAGCGTCTTGGCTTGCCGGGAACTCAGGCTGCATGGGGCGGGTCACTGCGCGGCCGTGGCCGGCGCACTGGCCGCCTTGGCAGCCTGTTCGTCCATCCATTGGCGCAGCGACGAGGGGCGCATGTCGGTCCAGCTCTTCTCGACGTATTCGAGAACGCTCTTCTTGTCGCCCTTCACGCCCTCGACGGCCTTCCAGCCGCCGGGGATGGCCTTCCACTGGGGCCAGAGGGAGTACTGTTCTTCATGGTTGACGAGAACGATGAAGGTCTCGTCTTCGCGGTCAAAGCAGCTGGTGGACATGGGCATCCTCATGCAGTTGAAGGGAAGCGAATCCGCGCCCTGCCGGCTTGAGAACCGACACGCGGGTCGTCTGCCTTCAAAGACGAAGCAGCCTGTGATTTATTTAGAGCAGATTCGTCCTATTCAGATTCGCCTTTTGAGGGCGATCAGGATAACGACATGCGTGGATAGCCGCTCCGTAGGTCGGGTTAGCGTAGCGTAACCCGACAGCCTGCCCGGCATTGCCCGCCGCGTCGGGTTACGCCCTGCGGGCTAACCCGACCTACAGTTGCAGCTGGGCGGCAAGAGCGGAAGCATTGCGAATAAATTCGCTACCAAAGCGGTACCAACCTCACGCCCTTGGCTCTCCGCCAACGGGAGAGTGCAAGACCTTGAAAGGGGTCGTGCTCAAACCTGGCGCAACTCTCAAAACGAGAAGGAAAGCTGGATGTCATGGCGCTTGGAGGAGCATCGCTTCGGAAGCCTGGACAACCAGGACGGCCCCGCATGCCGGGTGATGTGAGAAGGGGGCCGATCAAGGATCGCCCCCTATCCCCATCAACAGCCTCTCAAGCGGTTTCAGGCGCGCGATCCGGAGCCGCGGCGGCCGAATCGGCGTTCACGATTTCTTCGATCAGTCGGGTCTCGACGAGCACAGCCAGCGCGGCGATCGTCGGGGTCTTGAAGAAGGCGGCGGGATGCAGCTCCACGCCATAGGCACTGCGCACCTTGGCGAGCAGCTGGATCGCCAGCAGGGAGTCGCCGCCCAGCTCGAACAAATTATCGTCGACGCCGAGCGGCGCGATACCCAGGAATTCGCTCCACAGCGCCGCCAAGTCCTCCTCCAGCTCGCCGTCCGGCGCCACATACTCGGTCTGGAGCGCCGGACGTGCATGCTGGTGTCGTCTGGCAACCGGCTCGGGCAACAGGCGGTCGGCAAGCTCGGACGATTGCATCTGCGCGAATTGGCGCTCGAGATCGAGGGTGGAAACCAGCGTTTGCGCTGCTTTCGGACCGGCCAGCAACCGCTCGAGCAGCTCCCCGCCTTGTGCCGGCGCAATGCCGACCTCTTCCGGCAGCCTCTGCCCTGCCGCCATGCCGACCTCTCGCCAGGCATCCCAGTTGACCGACAGCACGAACCGGTCGGCTTGCCGGGACGCCTCGGCCGCCAGCGCATCCAGGAAGCAGTTGGCCGCACAGTAGTCGGCCTGACCGAAGCCGCCAGTGATTGCCGTGAGCGAAGAACACAGCAGAACGAAATCCAGCGGCTCGTCCTCGAGGGCTTGCAGAAGGTTCCGGGTTCCCTGGAGTTTCGGGGCGAAGACCTTCTCCACCTCCGCGCGGCTTCGGTTGGCGATCACCCCGCCCCCCGCCTCGCCGGCGGCGTGAACGACCCCGTGCAGGGCACCGAAGCGCTGGCGTGCCGCATCGATGGCCGCGCGCAGTTGGGCCGGGTCGACGACATCCGCCTGCAGGGCCAATACCTCGGCCCCGAAAGATTCCAGTTCGATCAGCCGCCGCAGCCGGGCGGGCAAGGCGTCGTCGGCTCGATCCGCCGATGCGATGAGCGCGGGCCACTCGTCCCGTGGCGGCAGCGCGGTCCGCCCGAGCAGCACCAGTCGCGCCTGCCACGCCTGCGCCAGATGGCGCGCCAGCGCGAGCCCGACGCCGCCCAGGCCGCCGGTGATCAGGTAGACACCCTGCTTGCGCAGCCGCTGGGTAGCCGGCCCGTCGCGGCGCACGGATTCGAACGTCTTGACCCAGCGATGCGGGCCACGATAGGCCACGACAGGCTCGCCGCCGGCCGAGTCGACCGGCGCGCCCAGCTCCGCAACGATCTGCCGCACGAGCCGATCCTCCGCCACATCCCCGGCGGGCGGCAGGACGACATCGATCAGCCGGCAGGCGACGTTCGGGTTCTCCTGCGAAATGACCTTGCACGGGCCGTGCAGGGTCGCCTTCTCCGGGCTGAGCGGCTCGACGCCGGTGACATCCTCCAGCTGGTTCGCAACCACCGTGAGCATGACTTTCCGCTGGCCGTCCGGCGGGGCCGTCACATCCAGGGCCTGCGCCAGGGCGAGCAGGCTGTAGAAGCCGCGCTCCAGCACGTCGGCCCGCGGCGACGGCAAGCCTGCCGGGTCGAGGCTCCACAGGTGGCAGATGTCCGACAGCGGGCCGCTCTCGGCCTCGACGGCGCGCAGCAGCCGCTCGAAATCGTCGCGCTCGCCGGGACGCAGCACGTAGTGGCGTTCGCCGAGCCGGACGAACTCCGCGCCCCGCTCCACCCGGATCACCGGCCGCTGCGCGGCCTGCAGGTGCCGGACCAGCCGCTCGCCCAGGCCGTGGGCGTCGCTCAGCAGCAACACGCTGCCGCTCCGCTCGATCAGGTCCGCGGCTGGCGTCACGGGCTCGCTACGCTTCCAGGTCGGCACATGGAACCAGTCCGCGATGTCGCGCCTGCCCACCGCAGGTTTTACCGCCTTGCCGGCCGCCTCCCCGCTCGGCGGAGCGATCCAATACGACTGCCGCTCGAAGGGATAGGTCGGCAAGGGCACCCGACGCGGCCGGTCGCCGCCGAAGAAGCCGGCGGCGTCGAGTTCGAGGTCGGACAGCCAGAGCTGCGCCAGGCAGCGCGCGGGCTGCTCCGCGTTCAGTTCGCGGCGCTGCGGATGGCATTGCGTGGCGAGGACGGGCCGCGCACCGGCCTGCGGATGGCGCCGTGCCAGGGCGCTCAGGGTTTCGCCCGGTCCGACTTCCAGGAGGATGCGGTCGGGCTTGCCGAGCAGTTCCTCCAGGCCGTCGGCGAAGCGCACCGTGCCGCGCACATGGCGCACCCAGTAGGCCGGACTGCGGGCCTCCTCGGCGGTGATCCAGCGGCCGCTCAGGTTGGAAACGAACGGAATCCGCGGAGCGGAAAGCTCGATCCGCGACAGCAGCGCCTCGAACTCGCCGAGCATCGGCTCGACCAGCGCGGAGTGAAAGGCGTGGGAGACGTGCAGGCGGCGCACGGCGACGTCGCGGCCGGCCAGATCCCGCTCGGCGGCCTCGATCGCCGGCGTCGGTCCGGACAGCACGCACAGGTCGGCCGCATTGACCGCCGCCAGATCGCAGTCGGCCGGCATGCGGGCGCACAGCTCGGCCTCCGGCAGGCTGACGGCCAGCATGGCGCCGGCCTCGGTCGCCTGCAGCAGGCGGCCGCGCGCGGCAACGAGGTCGAGGGCATCCTCCAGCGAGAAAACGCCGGCGAGGCAGGCCGCCACGTATTCGCCGATGCTGTGGCCCAGCATCGCGTCGGGCTGCGCGCCCCAGCTCATCCACAACTGCGCCAGCGCATACTCGACCACGAACAGCGCCGGCTGGGTGATCGCGGTCTGCTCCAGGCGCGCGGCCGCCGCGGATTCGCTCGCCGCCGCGGAAAAGAGCAGCTCGCGCAGATCCAGCCCCAGGGTCGGTATCAACCGCTCGCAGCAGCGATCCAGGGTTTCCCGGAACACCGGCTCGCGCCCGTACAGGGCACGCCCCATGTCCAGGTGCTGCGCCCCCTGGCCGGGGAAGAGGAAGGCCAGCGTCGGACGCTCCGACAGGACCTGGCCACTGAAGAAGCAGGCGGGAGCGCGTTCCTCCAGCACGCGGATCGCGTCCGCGTGGTCGCGGGCAAGCGCGACGGCACGATGGGCGAACTGCCCGCGTCCCGCACGCAGGGTGTGCGCCACGTCGGCCAGCGCCTGTTCCGGGTGCTGCCTGAGGTGGGCGGCGAGTTGGCCTGCCGCGGCGTCCAGCGCCGTCTCGCTGCGCGCCGAGAGCAGCAGCAGTTGCATGCCGTCGCTCTCCGAAGTGGCGGTAGAGGACGACGCCGGGGCTTCCTCGAGGATGACGTGCACGTTGGTGCCGCCCATGCCGAACGAGCTGACGCCGGCGCGCCGGGGCGCAGCGGAGGCCGGCCAGGGCCTGGCCTCGGTGTTCACGTAGAAGGGGCTGGCGGCGAAGTCGATCTGCGGATTGGGCTGCCGGAAATTCAGGCTGGGCGGCAGGGTCCTGTGC
This sequence comes from Azotobacter armeniacus, assembly GCF_054779355.1. Taxonomy (NCBI): domain Bacteria; kingdom Pseudomonadati; phylum Pseudomonadota; class Gammaproteobacteria; order Pseudomonadales; family Pseudomonadaceae; genus Azotobacter; species Azotobacter armeniacus. The sequence continues at coordinate 95,790 of NZ_BAAGYK010000105.1, read as the reverse complement.
TTGAGCGCCAGCACCGTCTTGATCAGGCCGGTAACGCCCGCCGCGGCGTCGAGATGGCCGATGTTGGTCTTCACCGAGCCGATGGCGCAGTAGCCACGCCGCTGGGTGCCGGCGCGAAAGGCCTGGGTCAGCGCGGCGATCTCGATCGGATCGCCGAGGGTGGTGCCGGTGCCGTGGGTTTCCACGTAGCCGATGGAGTCGGCCGACACCTCGGCCATCGCCTGGGCGGCCAGGATCGCTTCCGCCTGGCCATCGACGCTGGGGGCGGCATAGCCCACCTTCGCCGCACCGTCGTTGTTGAGGGCGGAGCCCTTGATCACCGCGTGGATGCTGTCGCCGTCGGCGAGGGCGTCGGCCAGGCGTTTGAGCACCACGATGCCGGCGCCGCTGCCGAGCACCGTGCCGGCCGCCTCTGCGTCGAAGGCGCGGCAGTGTCCATCGGGAGACAGGATCGCGCCGGGCTGGTAGCGGTAGCCGCCCTCCTGCAGCAGGTTGAGCCACACCCCGCCGGCCAGGGCCATGTCGGTCTCGTAATTCAAGAGGCCCCGGCAGGCCAGGTGCACCGCCACCAGCGAGGTGGAGCAGGCCGTCTGCACCGACACCGCCGGCCCGCGCAGGTCGAGCTTGTAGGCGACACGGGTGGCGAGCGAATCCTTGTCGTTGCCGTTCATCAGGCCCAGCAGGGAGGCGATGTCGCTGGCGCGCCAATCCACCGCCGGCAGCAGGTGGCGCAGCAGGTAGAGGCTGGCGCCGCTGCCCGCGTAGACGCCGGTGAGGCCGGGCGAAGCGCCGCCGCCGTAGCCGGCGTGTTCGAGGGCCTGCCAGGCGGTCTCCAGGAACAGGCGGTGCTGCGGATCGAGCTGCTCGGCGTCCCGCGGCGAATAGCCGAAGAAGCCGGCATCGAAGCGATCCATGTCCTCCAGCACGACCCCCGCCTTGACGTAGCCGGGATCGGCGAGCATGTCGGCGGGGACCCCGCGTGCGCGCAGCGCTTCGTCGCCGAAGTCGGTGACCGACTCGACGCCGTCGCGGATGTTGCGCCAGAACGCATCGACGTCCGGGGCATCCGGGAAGCGGCCGGCCAGGCCGACGATGGCGATCTCGACGCCCGTCATCTCATTGTCCATGGAATCACTCATGTCGGCGTCCTCTCGCTGGCTGGCCTGCGTTGCAGAAACGCCCCGCGCTGGCGCCTGGCCCGGTCCTCGGCGCGTTGCAGCGAAGCACCGTCCCGTTGGCCTCCCTCGCCGAGGAAGACCGCCAGGGACTCGATCGTCGGGTATTTGAAAAGCTCGACTACCGAGGGACAGACCTCGAGCCGCTCCTTCAGGCGATGGTGAACCTTGAGCAGCAGCAGCGAGTGGCCGCCGACCTCGAAGAAGCTGTCGCGACGCCCCACGCGCTCGACGCCCAGCACCTCGGCCCAGATCTCGGCGAGTTTTTCCTCGATCTCGCCCTGCGGCGCCTCGTAGGTCTGGCTGCCGGCCAGCTCGGGCTCGGGCAGCGCCTTGCGGTCCACCTTGCCGCTGGCGTTCAGCGGCAACGCCTCCAGCACCACGAGGGCGCCCGGCACCATGTAGTCCGGCAGCAGCCGGCCCAGCCGCTCGCGCAGCATCCCGCTGTCGAGGGCCTGGCCCGCCGGCGCCGACACATAGCCCACCAGTTG
>NZ_BAAGYK010000105.1:93333-94114 GCF_054779355.1 Azotobacter armeniacus | reverse complement strand
CTCGCGCACTTCCGGCTGGGCCAGCAGCTGCGCCTCGATCTCGCCCAGCTCGATGCGGAAACCGCGCACCTTCACCTGGTGGTCGAGGCGCCCCAGGTACTCCAGTTGCCCCTCGGCGTTCCAGCGCACCAGGTCGCCCGTGCGGTACAGCCGGCCGCCCTCCGGGTCGAACGGGTCGGCCACGAAGCGCTCGGCCGTCAGTCCCGCGCGGCCCAGGTAGCCACGCGCCAGTCCCACCCCGCCCAGGTACAGCTCGCCCGCCACCCCCGGCGGCACGGCATTCAGCGCTGCGTCGAGCACCTGGGTGCGGATGCCGGCGAGCGGCCGGCCGATCGGCACCTGGCTCTGCCCGTCATTGCGGCAGCTCCAGTGGGTGACGTCGATGGCCGCCTCGGTCGGGCCGTAGAGGTTGTGCAGCGCCGCCTGCGGCAGCCGCTCGAACACCGCGTTCTGCGCCTCGGCCGGCAGCGCCTCGCCGCTGCAGACGATGCGCGCGAGGCTCGTGCACGCCTCGATGCCCGCGTGCGCGAGGAAGGCCTGCAGCATCGAGGGCACGAAGTGCAGCGTGGTCACCCGGTGCCGGCGGATCAACTCGACCAGCCGCGCCGGGTCGCGATGGTCGCCCGGGTTGGCCACCACCAGCCGCGCACCGACCATCAGCGGCCAGAAGAACTCCCAGACCGAGACGTCGAAGCCGAACGGGGTCTTCTGCAGCACCGTGTCCGCGTCGCCGAGCCGGTAGGCCTCCTGCATCCACACCAGCCGGTTGTGCAGCGAGCGA
>NZ_BAAGYK010000105.1:19723-93323 GCF_054779355.1 Azotobacter armeniacus | reverse complement strand
GGTTGGCCGCGCCCTTGGGCCGGCCGGTGGAGCCCGAGGTGTAGATCACGTAGGCGAGGTTGTCGCCGTGCAGTTCGACCTGCGGGTCGTGCTCGGGCTCGCCGCCAAGATCGAGGCTGTCCAGCTCCAGCGTGGTCAGCGACCGGCTGCCGGTGATTCGCTCTCTGACGTGGCGCTGCGTGAGCAGCAGCCCGATGCCGCTGTCCTCGACCATGTAGGCCAGACGCTCGCCGGGATAGTCGGGGTCCAGCGGCACGTAGGCCCCGCCCGCCTTGAGGATGCCCAGCAGGCCCACCACCATCTCGACCGAGCGCTCCAGCGCGATGCCCACCTTGGTCTCCGGCGCGACGCCCAGGGCAATCAGCCGGTGCGCCAGGCGGTTGGCCCGGCGGTTGAGCTCGGCGTAGCTCAGCGCTTCGTCGCCGAAGACCAGCGCCGTGGCCTGCGGCTGCTTCTGCACCTGCCGTTCGAACAGGCGATGCACCGGCTCGGCATCCGGGTAGCGCTGCTCGTTCGCACCCCACTGCCGGAGCTGGACTCGCTCGGATTCGCTCAGGACGTCAACGTCGCCCAGCGCCTGCTCGGGTCGCTCGGCCAGCGCTTGCAGCACCGCCAGGTAGTGCCCCGCCAGACGCTCGATCGTCTGTGCCTCGAACAGCTCCGCCGCATAGCTGAAGCTCGCGCGCACCCGCCCGTCAGGACGCTCGCTGGTGTCCAGCGTCAGCTCGAACTGCGCCGCCTGCTCGCCCAACTCGTCACGCTCCAGTGCCAGCCCCGGCAGTTGCCGCAGCGCCCGCCAGTCCTCGCGCAGGTGGTTGAACATCACCTGGAACAGCGGACTGTGGCTCAGGCTGCGCTCCGGTTGCAGCGCCTCGACCAGTTGCTCGAAGGGCAGGTCCTGATGCGCCTGCGCGCCCAGCGCCGCTTCCCTGGTCTGCTCCAGCACCTCTGCCAGGCTCATGCGGCCATCCATGACGTTGCGCATCACCAGGGTGTTGACGAAGAAGCCGATCAGCCCCTCGGTCTCCGTCCGCTGACGGTTGGCGACCGGCACGCCGACACGGATGTCATGCTGGCCGGTGTAGCGGTGCAGCAGCGCCTGGAAGCCGGCCAGCAGCACCATGAACAGCGTCGCCCCGCGCGCTTCGGCCAGTTGGCGAAGGCGGGCCAGCAGCTCGGTCGGCAGCTCTAAGGTATGGCGCGCAGCGTGGTAGCTCGCCTGGGCTTTGCGCGGACGATCGCCAGGCAGCGTCAGCACCGGATGATCGTCTCCGAGCTGCTCGCGCCACCAGGCGAGCTGGAGTGCGCCTTCGCCGGCAGCCAGCCACTCGCGTTGCCAGAGGGCGTAGTCGGCATACTGGATGGACGGAACGGAAAGGTCCGGTGCCTTCCCCTGCAGATGCGCGGCATAGCGCGCGGCGAGCTCGTCGATCAGCAGTTGCATCGACGCGCCGTCCGAGACGATGTGGTGCATCACCAGCACCAGCCGCTGCGCCTCGTCGGCGGTGCGGATCAGCGCCACGCGCAGCAGCGGCCCGCAGGTCAGGTCGAAGGGTTCACCCTGAAGGCGCTGCGCTTCCTCTGCCGCACGGGCCTCGCGCTCGTCAGCCGCCAGGTCGCGCAGGTCGATGACCGGCAGATCGAGCTCGAGAACGGGCTGGATCCATTGTGCGGGCGTACCCTCGGCGACCGGGCGGAAGACAGTGCGCAGGGACTCGTGATGCGCGACCAGGCCGTCGAAGGCGGCACGCAAGGCATCGACCTGCAGCGGCCCGGACAGGCGCAGGGCGAGGCTCACGTGGTAGGCGCTGCTCTCGGGGTCGAGCTGCCACAGGAACCACTGGCGCTCCTGGGCATGCGACAACGGCAGGGGTTCGGCACGGCGTTCGGCCGGCAGGGCGGGAATCGCCGTCTTCGGCTTGCGCTGGCCTCGGGCGAGGAGGCTCTGGACTTCCCGGGCAAGATCGTTGAAACGTGGCTGCTCGAACAGCAGGCGCACCGGAAAGTCGACCTCCCACCGTTCGCCGATGCGGGCGGCAAGCTGCACTGCCGCCAGCGAATTGCCGCCGCCGGCAAAGAAATGCGCCTCGCGGCCCGGCAGGCCGCTGCACCTGAGCACCTGTTGCCACAGCTCCGCCAAAGCGGCTTCGAGTTCGTCGAAAGGAGCCTGTGCGGATGCTTCGTGCGCTGCACTCGACTCGGCGCCGAGCACGAAGCGGCCGTGCTCGTAGATCGCGTAGGCATCGAGCTTACCGCGCTCCCAGCCCCGGCGGCAGGCGCTGCGCTGCAGCTTGCCGCTGGAGGTTTTGGGCAGCGCGCCCGGGTTGAGCAGCACGGCGACCGACACCGGCTCGCGACACACGCCGGACGCGACCTGGCTCAGCACCTCGACCAGCGCCTCGACCCGCACGAGCGCCTGCAGGCCACGTGAGATCTCCACCGCCACCCCCACACCTTCGCCGCCCGCGGGCAGGGGCACGGCGAAGGCCGCCACGCGGCCCTTGCGCACCGCCTCGACCTCGGCCTCGATGGCCCGCTCGATGTCCTGCGGATAGACGTTCTGGCCGCGCAGGATGATCAGGTCCTTGATGCGCCCGGTGATGTAAAGCTCGTCCTCGTGCACGAAGCCCAGGTCGCCGGTGCGCAGCCAGCGCCGGCCATCGCGCTCGACGAAGCTCTGCGCGGTCTCCTCCGGCCGCTGCCAGTAGCCTTGCGCGATGCTCGGGCCGCTCGCCCAGATCTCGCCCACCGCCCCCTCGCCCAGGGTGGCCAGGGACTGCGGATCGACGATCCGCACCTCGTGCGCCGAGGGCGCGTGGCCGCAGCCGACATGGATATTGCCGCCGTCGTCGCGCTGCGCCCGGCCCTGACCCAGGGACTCGGCCGAGAAGGCCCGGGTGACCATGCCCGTCCCGCGCCGCCCGCCGGTGACGAACAGCGTCGCCTCGGCCAGGCCGTAGCAGGGAAAGACCGCGCCGGCCTGGAAGCCGGCCGGCGCGAAGCGCTCGATGAAGGCCTCGAGGGTGTCGTGGCGCACCGGCTCGGCGCCGGAGAAGGCGAGGCGCCAGCTCGACAGGTCGAGCTGCGCCAGCTGCGCGTCCTTGACCCGCTCGAGGCACAGGCGGTAGGCGAAGTCCGGGCCGCCGCTGATGCTGCCGCGATGCCGGGAGATCGCCTCCAGCCAGCGGATCGGCCGCTCCAGGAAGAACTGCGGGGTCATCAGCGCGACGGGGATGCCGTGGTGCAGGGGCTGCAGCAGTCCGCCGATCAGCCCCATGTCGTGGTAGAGCGGCAGCCAGGAGACGAAGACGTCGTCCGGGCCGACCGACAGGCCCTCCTCGATGGCGCGCTCGTTGGCCATCAGGTTGCCATGACTGACCATGACGCCCTTGGGTGCCGAGGTCGAGCCGGAGGTGTACTGCAGGAAAGCGATGTCGCCGTCGGCCGGCACATGCGGCCGCCAGCCCTCGCCGCCGGCGGCATCGGCCGCGTCGACGGCGATGGCTTCGCAGCCCGCGAAGCCGTCGACCGCCGTGCCGAGCAGCGCGAGGATCGCGCCCGTGGTGAGCAGGCAGCGGGCCTGCGCATCCTCGGCGATGCCGGTCAGCCGCGCCAGATGCTGCGGGCGGGCCGACTCGGGCGGGAATACCGGCACCGCGGTCAGCCCGGCGTAGAGGCAGGCGAAGAAGGCGACGACATAATGGTCGTCGTTGTCGAGCAGCAATAGCGCACGCTCGCCCGGGCCGAAGCGCTCTTGCAATTGCCCAGCCAGGGCTCGGACACGCTGGTCGAGCGCGGCATAAGAGATGGTGATGTCGGCGGGCACGCCGTCCTGCTCCCTGACGACGATCAAGGCGGTGTCGGTCGGCCGCTCTGCGGCCAGGTGCCGCAAGTGCTCGATGAAGTTGCGGGGATAGCTGCGTACTGACGGCGGCGTGGTGTTCATCTCGCGTCCTCGTTCTTGAATCGGTTCTTCAGAGCTTGTCCAGATTGCCGTGCGGCTCGGCCATCGCCACGACGACCTTGCGCGAGCCCTTGAACGGCGAGCGCGCATGGGCCGCCAGCATGTTGTCGAGCATCAGCACGTCGCCCTCCTGCCAGCGGAACGACACCGTCTCGGCATCCAGCACGGCGCGCACCTCGTCGAAGATCGCGTCGGGAATCGGCGAGCCGTCGGCGAAGTAGGTGTTGCGCGGCACGTTCTCGATACCCAGCAGTTCCTCCAGTGATTCGCGCACCTCGGGCTGCAGGTTGGAGATGTGGAACAGGTGGGCCTGGTTGAACCACACCGTTTCTCCGCTCACGGGATGGACTTCGATGGCCTGGCACAGTTGGGTGGTGCGCAGTTCGCCGTCCGGCTTCCACTCCCAGCGGATACCGGCCCGACGGCAGAAGGCCTCGACCTCGGCGCGGCTTTCGGTGTTGAAGACCTTCTGCCAGGGCACGTCGAAGTCGCCGTAGTTGCGTACGTAGAGAATCCCGGGCGCGAAGCGCTCGCGTATGGCCGCCGGCATGCGCCGGTAGATGGCCCGGCTGTCGGCGATCGGCGTCTCGCCGCCTTCGGAGGCGGCCGTCACGCAGTGAAGCCAGAGCCTCATCGGCCACTCTCGCGTATAGGCCTGCTCGTTGTGCAGCGGAATGGGTTGATGGGCCGGATACTCGGTGGAGGTGTAGACGCCGCCACCCACCGCGGTGCGTGGCGTCGAGCCGAATTCGTAGTTGAGCAGCGGATGGCCGAAGGCGGCCGCGAACTCGCGGAAGGCCTCTACCGACGGCACCTCGAAGCCGCGCAGCAGCACGCCGCCCACCCTGGCTACATGGGCCTCGATCTCCGCGCGCAGGCGCGGGAAGGCGCTCAGCAGCGATTCCCCGGTCTTGGACGGCGTGATCAGTATCGGCAGCTCCGAACCTTCCGGGGCGCGGCGTTCGAAGCAGGTCAGCAGTTCGTTCATTGCAACTCCTTGGTTTGACATGCGGGCGTCCACGCCAGGGCGGCGGCATATCCGGGCGGCGCCTCCAGGCGCCACGCGCCCACGGACGGCCATTCGGAGCAGGCATGGTGCAGGCCGTAGCTGCGGCCGTCGTCCTGCTCGGGTTTCAGTACCGTGAGCTGCTTGAGGTGTTCGGCTACCCCCAGTCCCAGGGCTTTGAGCACCGCTTCCTTCACCACCCAGCGCTCGAAGAAGCCCGGCCGCCGGTTGGCCCCCATCTGATGCTCGAGCGGCGAGAGCACCTGTGGCTCCAGGCTCACCGTGTCGAAGTCCGGGTTGCAACGCTCGATGTCCACGCCGACTGCGCCGCGCCTGGAAAGCGCAATCAGTGCGAAGCCGCCTGCGTGGGAAACGTTGAAATCCATCGCTACTTCGCCCCCAGGTTCGCCCACCAAGCGCGGCTTTCCGTGCGGGTTGGCCCCAAAGTGCAGCGCCTGGGGCGTGCACTGCAGGCGGGCTGCCAACAGGCGCCGCAGCGCGGCGCGGGTGGCGACAAAGCGGACCCTGTCCTCGTGCCGGTGAAAGCGCAGCGCCCGCACACCCTCCTCTTGGTCGAGAACGATCCAGTCGGCGTCGGCCACCGGCGCGGCCAGCTCCAGGTCGAGTCGCCAGACGTCGACGTCCGGCGCCAGAGACTCAGGCAGTTGCAGTGGCTGCATACCCCACCCCGGAGAGCTGATGCGCCAGTTCGCGCACGATGGCGGCCAGCACCTCTTGCTCCCACTCACGGATGAAGAAATGGCCGCCATCGAACCAGTCGAGCGAGAACCTGTCGCCCGCCTCGCGCCGCCACGCCTCCACGCGTTCGGCCGCGATATCGTCCTGCCGGCCGCCGAAGGCATGGATCGGGATGGACAGGAGGGGTGGGGCCGTGTAGCGGAAGCTCTCGCACACCCGGTAGTCGGCGCCCAGGGTATCCAGCGTGAGACGCAGCAGCTCGGCGCAGCCGAAGAGCTCCTCCGGCGTGCCGCCCTGCTTGCGCAGGTCGGCGATCAGGGCCGCGTCGTCGTTCTTGTCGGCGAAGCGGTCCGGGTCGCGCCGCGACGGCGCGGGACTTGCCGAGACGAAGAGGGCTCGGGGCAGAGGCCGCGAAAGCGCGCGCTGGCGCTGGGCGACCCCATACGCGAGCAAGGCGCCCATGCTGTGTCCGAACAGGGCGTAGCGCCCACGCATGACCTCGGCCTGCTCGTCGCAGAGTTGCGCGACGAGCTGCCCGAAATCCTCGACGAAAGACTCGCCCAGCCGGCTGCCGCGCCCAGGCAACTCCACCGGGATGAGGCGAATCCACTCCGGCAGCAGGCGGCGCCAGCGCAGGTACATGGTCGCGCTGGCGCCGGCACACGGCAGGGCCAGCAGATCGATGAAGGGCGGCCGCATGGAGCGGGTTACTGCGCGGCCGCGATCGACGCGTCGGCCGCCCGGGCGGCCTGTTCGTCCATCCATTCGCGCAGCGACAGCGGGCGCATGTCGGTCCAGGTCTTCTCGACGTATTCGAGAACGGTCTTCTTGTCGCCCTTCACGCCCTCGACGGCCTTCCAGCCGCCAGGGATGGCCTTCCAATGGGGCCAGAGGGAGTACTGTTCTTCATGGTTGACGAGAACGATGAAAGTCTCGTCTTCGCGATCAAAGCAACTGGTAGACATGGGCATCCTCGTACAGTTGAAGGGAAGCGAATCCGCGCCCTGCCGGCTTGAGAACCGGCACACGGATCGTCTGCCTTCAAAGACGAAGCAGCCTGTGATTTGTTTAGGGACTTCCCGAATCCGTTGAAATACGTCCATCCCGCCCTGCGAGCTGTCCGATGAATCGGGTGGAGCCATGGCGGGGGCTGATCGAATCGCACTATCCCAAGGGCGAAGGCGGTCGTCCGACGATCCGGTGCTGGCGACGCTCGCAGACGGTTTGCGGGCAGAGCCCCCAGGGGCCCCTGGGCCACCGTCCTGGCGGGCTCTCCACGGGACAGTCGCAGCGTGTTTCCGGCACGATCCCGCCTGCGCCAATCCCGGCCCTTGCGAACGCTCCCCTGCAGCGTGCAGGCCTCTTCCTTCAGGACAATCGCATGAAGGGGCAGGTGCAGTCGTTCACTCCCTCTCCCGCGTGCGGGAGAGGGCTGGGGAGAGGGAAAACAGGCCATCGCCGCTCATTTGCCTCTCCCCAGCCCCCTCAGCTTTGGCCTCCTGCGTCGCCCTGCCTCCTGCATCCATGCAGTCGCCTCCCATGAATGAAAGGGGGAAGAAAGTTGTTCATGCGATTCTCCTGTCTCTTCCTTGATGAGAGGTAAGGACAGGTGTTTCATGGGTTATCGTCGGTGTTCTGTGTAGGGCATCCATGATGATCTAAACTCTTGGTGGTGACTTAAGGCCACAATCACGAACAAAAGCAGCAAGATACGGCATCGATCATATGAACAGCTCCCCTCCTTCCGCCCCCGGCGACTCGCTTGCCGAGGATGCCGCGTACTGGTGCACTCGCCTGCACGACGAGGACTGCAGCGAAGGTGAGCGGCAGGCCTTCCAGCGCTGGCTTGCCACGCCCCCCGAGCATGCCCGGGAGTTCGCGGAGATGATGGAGATCTGGGAAGCCGCCGTGCATCTTCCGCCCACGACGGGAACCAGGGTTGCGCCTCGCCCCCTGGCGCCGGCTGCCCGGCCGCGCCGCCACAGTCGCCTGCGCAGGGCGGGTCTGACGGCCGCCATAGCGCTGCTCACCCTGCCCCTGGCCGGCTATGGCGGCTGGCTGATGGGCTGGATTCCGGACAGCTATCGCCAATACGCGGCCAGGGACGCGACCCGCAGAGTCCGCCTGCCCGACGGCAGCGAGGTGGAGCTCAACCTGCGGACCGCGCTGTCCTTCGCCAACTACCGGGACCGGCGCAGCGTCTCGCTGAAGGAAGGCGAAGCCTGGTTCAAGGTCAGCCACGACGCACGGCACCCCTTCGTCGTCGAAGCCGGCCCGGGCACGATCATGGTGACCGGAACGCAGTTCAACGTCTGGAAATACCGGGACAGCGTCACCGTCACCGTGACCGAAGGCTCGGTTCGGGTCGACTGCGGCCGGGAGCGCGACCGGTGCAGTAGCCTCACCGCCAACATGCAGGCCAGCTACTGGGCCAACGAGGCGCCGGCACAGATGGCGGCGGTCGATACCGCCAGCGTCCTGGCCTGGCGCGACGGCAAGCTGATCCTGGACGACCTGCCCCTCGCCGAAGCCCTGCCGCTGATCAATCGCTACCTGGACGCCCCCATCCGGCTGGGCGATGCGGCTGCAGCCCGGCTGCGCCTCGGCGGCATCTACGACACCGGCGACATCCAGGGCCTGGTCCGGAACCTGCCGAACGCGCTTCCCGTGCGCATCGATCATGACGCCGACGGCAGCCTGGTGCTGAGCTCGCGCTGACCCCCCCGCCCTGCCGGCAAGGCAGGCGCGAGCGCGCTCCTAATTTCTTTCGTCGCTCATTCGTCTTACAGCTCTGACATCCGTAGGCGCGCCGGGTAACACCAGCGCGTCGAGCCGAACTACCGGGCCAAGCGACATGACATACCCTCGTTGGACCCTGCTCCTGATACCACTCGGCTGCGCCCTGACCCTGGCGGGCTGGCGGACCTTTCCCCCTCCCGCCCGGGCCTACGATGCCGTGACGGTCGAGCGCGGCGACATCGAAAGCAGCGTGACGGCGCTGGGCACCCTGCAACCCCGCCACTATGTGGACGTCGTCGCCCAAACCTCCGGGCAGATCCTGCACCGGCATGTCGAGGTCGGCGACATGGTGCGCAAGGGACAACTGCTCGCCGAAATCGACCCGTCCATCCAGCAGGCCACAGTGGACGCAAGCCGGGCGCAGATCGAAAGCCTCAGGGCCTTGCGCGAGGAGCAGCAGGCCCAGCGCGACCTGGCCCGCCAGCAATACGAACGGCAACGGATCCTGGCCGGAAGCGGCGCGACGCGCCAGGAAGACGTACAGGTCGCCCACGCCGAAGTGCGGGTGGCCGAGGCGCGCCTGAAGAGCACCGCCGCACAGATCAGACAGGCCGAAGCCGAGCTGCGCAGCGACGAGGCCGAGCTGGGCCACACGCGCATCCATGCGCCGATGGGCGGCACCGTGGTCGCCCTCGACCAGACGCTCAACGCCCAGGAGCAGACGCCGCTGATCCGCATTGCCAGACTGTCGCCGATGACCGTCTGGGCCCAGGTTTCCGAGGCCGACATCAGCCGGGTGAAACCGGGCATGCCGGCCTATTTCACCACCCTCGGCGGCGAAGGCCGACGCTGGCAGGCGCAAGTCCGACAGATACTGCCGGTGCCGCCCAAGCCACTGGAGCAGATGGGCTTCGGCAGCAGCCCGGTCGGCAGCGAACAGGAGGTGGGGAAAGGTCGAGTGCTGTACAGCGTGCTGCTCGACGTCGGCAACGAGGATCAGGCACTGATGGCGGAGATGAGCGCCCAGGTGTTTTTCGTCGACGCCAGCGTCCGGGGCGCGCTCACCGCACCGCTCGCCGCGCTGCAGGCGGTCATCGGCAAACCGGACACCCATCTGGCGCAAGTGCTGAAGCAGGACGGCGAGTCCGCCCTGCGCGAAGTCCGCACCGGTATCCACGACCGCCAGCGCATCGAGGTGCTCGAAGGGCTCGCCGAGGGTGAGCGGCTGCTCGTCGACACCACGGACCGGCAAAAGCAATGAACATGGCCGCCAGCGATCCGGGCACCACCGCCCCCCTGATCAGCTTTCGCGCAGCCCTGAAAGCATCGCCCCGGTCTTCCCCCCATCCGCCGTCCTCGGTGCCTTTGCCTGCTTGGTGCCAATCGGCGTGATCTTCGGCTACAGGCCGGGCCGCACGGCTGGCACCGGTCGTGGTGCTGGCCGCCGCATGAGGCCGCAGTGAGACGAAAACCGCTCGCCCTGCTCGGCCTGTACCTGCTCCTGCCCGCCTGCAGCGGCCCGCTGCCGCAGCCGGACAGCGGCCTGGCCATTCCCGGGCAGTGGCGGCACCCGCCGGCGACGGCCACGGCGATGCCCGACGCCGACTGGTGGCGCAGCTTCGGCAGCGAGGAGCTGAACCTGCTGATCCACCGGGCCCACGCCTCCAGCCACGACATCGCCGCGGCGCTCGCCCGGCTGCGCCAGGCCCGGGCCACGGCGACTGTCGAGGGTGCGCGGGTCTTTCCCGAACTGAGCGGAGAGATGAACGCCATCCGCGAGCAGCTGATCGGCAACACCGGCGGCTACGGCAACGAGCTGGGCGCCACCGAGGAGGAGCGGCGCATCGAGCATTTCGACACCATGCTTACCGTCAGCTACGAACTGGACCTCTGGAGCGCGAACCGTTCGCGCCGGGCCGCCGCCCGCAAGAGAATCGAGGCCAGCGAGCGGGATCGGGCGGCGGTGCAGCTGACGGTCACGGCCGACGTCGCCGATACCTATCTGCAAGTGCTGGCGCTGCGCGAACAGATCCGCATCGCCCTGCTCAACCTGGGTAACGCCGAACAGGTGCTGGAGCTGGTCGAGGCCCGCCATGCCGCCGGCGCCAGCCATGCGCTGGAGCTGGCCCAGCAGCGCAGCCTGACGGCCAATCAGCGCTGGCAGATCCCCCGACTGCAGCAAGAGGAGCGGGAGGCGACCATCGTCCTGGCGACCCTGCTCGGCGTCCCCGTGCAGGGGCTGCGGATCCGCGGCGAGTTCGGCGCACTGCGCGCGCAGGGCATCCAGGCCGGCCTGCCCAGCGAACTGCTCGTCCGCCGTCCGGACATCGCCCGGGCCGAGGCCGAACTCGCCGCCGCCGAAGGCGACGTGCGGGTGGCGCGCGCCGCGCTGCTGCCGACCCTCAACCTGGAGGCCGGCCTGGGTGGCGGGGCCGAACGCGCCAGCGTGATCGCCGACAATCCCTTCCCCTTCCTCACCCTGGAGGCCGGCCTGACGGCGCCGATCTTCAACGCCGGCCGACTGCGCGCCGAACGCGAACAGGCCCTGGCCAGGCAGGAAGAGCTGCTGCACGACTATCGCCGGGCGATCATCGACGGGCTGGCCGACGTGGAAAAGGCCCTCAATGCGCTCGCCGGCATCGAGCGCCAGCAGCGCTGGCAACGCGAGGAGCTGGAGCAGGCCCGGCAGAGCTTCGCCCTGGCCGAGACGCGCTACCGGGCGGGCGCCGCCACCCTGCTCGACAGCCTCGAGTCCCAGCGCACGCTGTTCCAGGCGCAGGACCAGGAAATCCAGCTGCGCCTCGCCCGCCTGCAGGCGTCGGTCAGTCTGTTCAAGGCCCTCGGCGGCGGCTGGCGGAGCGAGTCCGGCAACGGACGGGAAGACTGACCGCCGCACCGGAACCGGCATGCCGGAATTCCTGTCTCTTCCAGCCGGAGCCGACCGACCTCTTCCTGAAGGCAGCGCAGGCCAGGCCCGAACGGGCGCCGGGCCACCGCGGAAGCTGCTTGTTTTACATTCGAGATCACAAACATGATAATGATTCTTGTTTGACAAAGATCATCATTAAATATAATTTCGCAGGCCTCGAATCTTTTCCGCCCCTTTCGTTCACAGGAACGCCGCCATGTCGAATCAAGGAATTCTCGCCGGCTGCCTCATGGGCAGTCCGTCGGTCCCCCCCCAGATTCAATCCTTCATCGACCATCGAACCACGCTGATAAAAGTCGCGGCGAGCATCACCGGATGCCGCTCCAGGGCCGAGGATGTCGTCCAGGATGCCTTCTTCCGGCTGGAGTCCGCCCATCTGCCCAGCCTCTCGATAAAGGCCCAGTTGAGCTACATGTTCCGAACCGTGCGCAACCTGGCGATCGACTACTATCGCAAGCAGGCGTTCGAGCAGCGTCACAGGGGGAGCGAGGAAGAAGGCCTGGCCATCGAGCAACAGGAAAACGCATCGCCGGAAAGCCTGCATCAGTACCAGGAAACCCTCGAACTGATCGCCGATGCCCTGAGCCAACTCCCGGAACGCACCCGCTATGCCTTCGAGATGCACCGCATCCATGGCCAGCAGCAGAGGGAAATCGCCCGGGAGCTTGGCGTCTCGCCGACCCTGGTTAACTTTATGATCCGCGACGCCCTGGTGCATTGCCGCAAGGTCGTCGAAGCCGGGCGCAACGCCTAGGGCGTGTCATCGAATGCCTTCGCATTGGCGATTGTCACACCAGCTACCGGTGCATTGACGCCCATCTGCAAGGCATGCCAGCGCTTACAAGAAAGGAGCGACTTTGAGAACCACAACGTTGCTGGTCGCGGCCGGTCTCACTACTGCGGTCCTTGCCGGACTGGGCTGGCATGCCTCCAGCCTGGAGCGGAGATTGGCCCACACCTTTCGCCTGGCCGACGTGATGGCCGATTATCAAAGATACGCGGACAAGTTGTACTTTGCGGGCCAGGCACAGAACTGGGAACTTGCAGACTGGTATCTGTGGAAGCTGACGAAAGCCTCCTGGGTCGTGGCCGACGGCGATGTCGTCGAGTATCGCTCGGTGAAGGAATACGACGTGGCGGAGCTGACCAAGCGGATGCTGAAGCCTGCCATCCAGCGGGTCGACACTGCAATCGCTGGCAAGGATGCCCAGGCATTCCAGAGCGCCTACGCGACGCTGGTCAGCACCTGCAATGCCTGCCATCACGCCTCGGAGCATGGTTTTGTGCAGATCGTCCAGCCCGACGAGCCCACTCACAAGAACCAGAAATACGCCCCCTGACAGGCCCGCCACCTTGTGCCGAAGCGCCCCAAGCGACATGGCACGCTTGCCCCGACTGCGCCAGCCAGCAATTGATAAGCATGATTATCTTAATCAGAGTCCCGGCTTTCCCGCAGCGCCGCTGCTCCGCCACCAGGGACCGGAATTCCAATGTTCGAGCTGGACGACATCAGTTTCAACCTGGCCGGCTGCAGCCTGTTGCAGCAGGCCAGCCTGCAGATTCCCCACAGGCCGATGGTCGGCCTGATCCGGCCACAACGTTTCGGGCAGGTCCACCCTGATCAAGCTGCTGGCCCGCCAGCTGGCGCCGGCCTGGCCCTGGCGGGCCATGTCAGCGCCTGCGTGGTGAGCAGCGTCGGGGAAAGGCGTCGCAGAACGGCAGGCGCCAGTCGGGGATCAGGCTGGCGGCCAGCACCGGGGAAATCAACCGGCGGAAGCTGTATTCAACCACAGCGATAACCACACCCGCGAGTCGCTCCGGACATATGCGAGGAAAAGCGCGCCGACAGGGCGGCGCGGGTCGTCGGCTAGAGGCGCGGCACCTTGCGGTAGCCGGCGAAGGCGTCCTGGAACAGCAGGGCGAGCGGTGGGATCACTGCCCGCGGCTCAGGCGCAGGCCGCCTGCGGCTGGCGGTAGGCCTCCAGCAGCGCGTCCACCACCTCCTGGGAGCGTACCGCCACCACCGACAGCAGGGTATCGCTGAGGCCGTGGCTGTCCTCGCAGCAGCCCTGCAGGAAGATGTTCGGCTGGAACCCCGGCTGGGTCGGCAGGCGGTAGCTGCGCTCCAGCTCGGCTTCCTGCAGATGGCGCTCGATCCCCTCCAGCAGGCGCCAATGGGCGTCGCGGCGGTAGCCGGTGGCGAGCACCAGCAGGTCGAACTCACGCAGCTCCTCGTCGCCGCTCTGGGAGTCGCGCAGGCTCAGGCGCACGCCGTCGGGGCCGGCCGCCACGGCCTGGATCTGCCGGTTGGCGAGCAGGCTGCGCTGGCAGGAACCGATCACCTGCTGCTGGTAGAGGTCCTGGTAGATACCCTCGATCAGGTCCAGGTTGACCACCGAATAGTTGGTGTGGCTGAGCGAGCGGATCAGCTTCTGGCGCGCGGCCTGTGGCTGGCGGTAGACCACGTCGGTGAAGGCCGGGTCGAAGATCTCGTTGACGAAGGGACTATCGTCCGCCGGACGCATCGCCTGGGCGCGCATCACCAGGCTGATTTCGGCCTGCGGGTAGCGGCCGGCCAGGTCGGTGTAGATCTCCGCCGCGCTCTGCCCGGAGCCGATCACCGCCACCCGGTAGCGGCCCTCGCGCTCGGGGCAGCACTGGCCGATGCGCTCCAGGTACTGTGAGGAATGGATCAGCTGCGGCTCGCCCTGCAGGCCGGCGAACAGCTCGGGGATTGCTGCCTGGGCGCCGATGCCGACCACCAGATTGCGGGTCAGCCGGGTGTGGGTGCGGCCGTCGGCCAGTCGCGAGACCACCCGCAGGCGCTGCACCTCGCCGCGTTCCTCGACCGGCTCCACAGCGATCACCTGCTCGCCGTAGTGCACACGCTCGGAGAAGTGCCCGGCGGCCCAGCGCAGATAATCGTTGTACTCGATCCGCGACGGGTTGACGGTGCCGATGTTGATGAAGGGCAGCAGGCGCCGCTTCTCGTGCAGGTAGCTGATGAAGGTGAAGCGGCTTGCCGGATTGCGCAGGGTCGCCAGGTCCTTGAGGTAGGAGATCTGCATGCGGCTGTTCTCCAGCAGCATGCCGCCGTGCCATTCGAAGGCCGGCTTGCTGTCCAGGAAGCAATAGCGAAGCCCCGCCTCGCGGGTCCTGGAGTCCTCCTCCAGGGCAATGGCGATGGCCAGATTGGCCGGGCCGAAGCCCACGCCGATCACATCGTATTCCAGCGTTTCTATGCTCATGTGCAATATCGATCCTGTCTTCGGTGACGTACCAAGGGTGACTGCCGGATCCGCGTCGTAGGCGCGGGGGCCGGCGCCCTGCCTGACCTCATCAGTGGTATGGGCCGCGTGGGTCGCGACTCGCTTTTTAAGAGAAACCGCTCACGCCAGCCGATAGCGCGCGAAGAAAGCCTCGCGCTCGAGCACCATCAGGGCGGCGCGCTTGCGGGGAAAGTCGAACTCCTTGAGCCGGGCGAAGCCCAGCGCCTGCAGATGCGGGATCATCCGTACATTGTCGGCGCACGGTTCGCAGACGATGCGCCGGGTGCACGGCTCGTCGAGGAACAGGTAGTGGGCCAGCGATCCCAGCCAGAATGGACCGGGTTGACGTCGCGGTAGAGGCCGTTGTTGGCCTGCTTGAAGCCGCGGATGATGAACCAGTCCTGCTTGTCGTCCTCGCCGAAGTAGCCGGACTGCACGCCGGCGGTATAGCGCAGGGCGTCGCTGATGGTGCCCACATTGCGGTCGCGCATCTGCTGCCCGGTGGTGATGGAGACCGACCGCGGGATCTCGTTGAGCGGCGTGTCGGTCTTGGTGCCGGACAGGGACCGCTTGGCGGTGTAGCCGGTGCCCGGACCGATCGGGCTTTGCTGGTCGGCAACCACAGTCACCCCGTCCAGCTCCACTAGGTTATCGCTCTCCTTGCCCTCCTCGACGGCGGGCACCGGCGCGGCGACCATGCCCAGCGCGCAGACCAGCGCCAAGGCTAGACGGCACCGAGCGAAGGGGACGACCGGCCCCAGCGGATGATTCGGCGACAGCATGCTCATCAACCCCAACTCCAACCCCACACATCCCAAGTTAGAAGATTTCTCATTTACGCTTCTATCGACTGTAAGGACGGATGGGTTCGGAAAAAATTTAGGAATATCGGGAAAAGTTCGCTTCGCTACGGCACAGGCCGTCCAGTACCTGTGCCAACAACTCCACCGCCAGCAGGCGCAGCAGGGAAAAGCCCGCATGGTTCACCGCCACGCCCCTGGGCTGGCCGGTGGAGCCGGAGGTGTAGATCAGGTGGCGAGCCAGACGGTTGGCGCGCGCTTCCAGCTCGGCGTAGCTGAGCCGCGTATCGCCGTGCACCAGGGCGACAGCGTCGGGACGCAGGCGGGCCTGTTCGGCGATCAGTTCGGGCAGCAGACGGCACGAATCCGGGGATGGGAGGCCGCTGCTCCAGGCTTCCAGTTATGCCCGCTGCGCCGCGTCGAGCAGATCGAGGTCGGCCAGCGGGCGCGCCGGGTCGCGGATCAGTTCAGCGAGGATCTGCCGCAGCAGCGCGGCCAACCGAGCGATGGCCGGCTCGTCGAAGTGCGCACGGTCGTAGGCCAGCAGCAGCTCCAGGACCTCGCCCGGCAGCACCGCCAGGGTCAGCGGGTAGTGGGTGGCCTCGTGGCTCTGCGGCGTGCCCAGGCGCAGCTCGCCGCGCTCGGCCTGGCGCAGGGCGTCACCCAGCGGGTAGTTCTCGAACACCAGCAGGCTGTCGAACAGCGCCGCACCGCCCTGTCCGGCCCAGCGCTGGATGTCGTAGAGCGGCGTGTGCTCGTGCTCGCGCAGCGCCAGGTTGTCGGCCTGCAGTGCGGCCAGCCAGGCGCCGAGCGGCTGCGCGGCCGGCAGCTCGACCGGCACCGGCAGGATGTTGATGAACAGGCCCGGCAATTGCTCGCTGCCTTCCAGCTCGGCCGGCCGGCCGGCCACGGTGGTGCCGAAACAGACCCGCGATCTGCCGGTCAGGCGCCCCAGCAGCAGGGCCCAGGCGCCCTGGATCAGGGTGTTGAGGGTCAGGCCGTGGCGCTGGGCGAAGCCGCGCAGTGCCGCCTCCTCGTCCGCCGCCAGCGGCAGCGGATGGCGCGCCTGCCCTTGGCCCGGGGTGCGGCAGACCAGGCTGCCGGCGACCCGGCCGAGGCCGTCGAAGCCGTGCAGCCGGGCGCGCCAGAAGGCCTCGTCGGCCGCGCCGCCGCGCCGCGCCAGCCAGGCGATGTAGTCGCCGAACTGGCCGTGCGGCGCGGCCAGGCGCTCGCCGTGGTAGAGCGCCAGCACCTCGCCGAGCAGCAGTGCGGTGCTCCAGCCGTCCAGCAGCAGGTGGTGCAGGCTCCAGACCAGCACCCAGTCGCGCTCGCTGCGCCGCAGCAGGGCCAGGCGCAGCAGCGGCGGCCGGGCGAGATCGAAGCCGCGCGCGCGCTCGGCGGCGCCGAAGGCCTGCAGCGCGGCGTCGAAGTCCGCCTCCGCGCGCCAGTCGAGCTCCCGCCAGGGCAGTTCGACGGCGCCGTGCACCGCCTGTAGCGGGCGTTCGCCGTCGACAAAGCCGCTGCGCAGGATGGCGTGGCGTGCCAGCACCTGCTCCCAGGCCCGGCGCAGGCGTGCGGGATCGAGGCCGGAGAGCGGCAGGCACAGCTGGTTGACGTAGCTGCCGGCAGCGCCGAGCCGGCTGTGGAACAGCAGGCCCTGCTGCAGCGGCGACAGTGGGTAGAGGTCCTCGACGCCGCGCAGCGCATCCAGGCGCGCCTGGTCGAGCCCGGCCAGCGGCACATCGCTGGGGGTCAGGGTGCGCGGCACGTGGGCGCAGTGGGCGCGGATCGCCCGCAGCTCGTCCTGCAGGCGCTGCAGCAGGCCCTCGAGGGTGGAGCGCTGCCACTGGCTGGGGCTGAAGTCAAGACGCAGGCGCAGGGCGCCGCCGCGCTGTTCGACGTCTATGGTCAGGGACGCATCCAGGGGCGCATCCGCCTCGCGCCAGAGGCCGGCGTCGAGCAGGCGCAGCGGCCCGCCGCGCTCGTCCTCGAACTGCCCCCGGTAGTTGAACAGTACCTGCGGCGCTACCCCGGCCAGCTCGCCGCGCTGGCGCAGCAGGCCATAGGCCAGGCCGCCGTCGGCCACGCCGCGCAGCTGCTCCTTGATCGCCTTGAGACTGCCGGGCAAATCGGCCGCCGGCTGCAGGCGCAGCGGATAGAGGCTGGTGAAGCAGCCGACCGTGCGGCTGAGATCGAGGTCGTCGAAGAGCGGCGTGTGCAACGGTGCACGGCCGTGGCTTTCCAGGTGCAGGCAGACGCCGCCCTGTTCGCTCCAGGCGCAGAGCACCCGACTCAGCGCGGCGAGCAGCACCTCGTCGGCGCGCAGCCGGTAGGCCTGCTGGGCGGCCTGCAGCAGCTCGCGGCTGAACTCGGCGGAGAGGCAGAACTCCAGGCGCTGGCGCTGGCCCTCGCGGGCCGGCTCCTGGGTCAGCAATGGCAGCTGCGTGCAGGCGCGCTCCTGGGCCCGCCAGAAGTCGCGCCGGTCCTGCACCGCCGGACTGGCGGCCCAGGCCTCCAGACGCTCGGCCCTGGCCTTGAAGGAGGTGGTCTTGGCCGGCAGCTCGACGCGGCAGCCGGCGGCGAGCTGCTCGTAGACGCGCAGCAGATCCTCCAGCAATACCCGCCAGGACACCCCGTCCACCGCCAAGTGGTGGATCGCCAGCAGCAAGCGGTCGGCGCGGCCCGCCTGGCTCAGGCACAAGGCCCGCAGCAGCGGGCCTTGCAGCGGGTCCAGGCTGCGCTGGGCCTCTTCGCAGAGCGCCGCGACCTCGGCCTCGCCGCTCACCTCGCAGAGCCAGAGCAGCTCGTGGTGCTCGTCCGCTTCCGCATACCACTGGCGCCAGAGGCCATCCTCTTCTTCGGCGAAGCGCAGGCGCAGCGCGTCATGCTGCGCCACCAGCGCCTGCAGGGCCTGCTCCAGGAGAAGCGGCTCCAGATCCTCGGCCAACTCGAACAGCTGGTACTGGTTGCACGGCGCCGCGCCCTGGCGTTCGAGCAGGTGCGCCTGGATCGGCAGCAGCGGCACGGCGTCGCCGACCGGGTCCTGTTCAGTGCGCGGCGCGGACGCCACCCGGGCCACCGCGGCCAGTGCCGCCAGGCTCTGCTGCTGGCGCACCGGCGGCGGCTCGGCGCTGTAACCGCTGGGGTCGAGCAGGTCCAGGCAGATCGCCTCGACACCTTCGCCCAGCGGCACCCGCCCGCGCAGCGCGGAGGTAGTCAGCAGCCATTTCAGCCCGGAATCCTCAGCCATGTAGGCCAGGCGCTCGCGGGGGGAGTCCGGGTCCAGCGGCACGAAGGCGCCGCCGGCCTTGAGGATCGCCAGCAGGCCCTCGATCATCGCCGTGCCATGCGCAAGGCACAGACCGACCCGCGTCTCCGGGCCGACGCCGCACTCGATCAGGTGACGGGCCAGGCGGTTGCTGCGCGCTTCCAGCGCGGCGTAGCTCAGCTGCGTCTCGCCGAACACCAAGGCGATGGCATCCGGGTGCCGCCGGGCCTGTTCGGCGATCAGTTCGGGTAGCAGACGGAACGAATCCTGGGATGGAAGGCCGGTGCTCCAGGCTTCCAGTTGTGCCCGCTGCGCCGGCTCGATCAGCTCCAGCGGCATGGCCGAGGCCGCGGCCAGGCTCTGCTCGGCGGCGTCGCAGCGCTCGCGCAGGACGGCGTGGCGCTGCAGCAGGCGGTCGAGGCTGTAGCGCAGGGCCTCGACGTTCAGCGGGCCGGAAAACTGCCGGAGGCCGGCGGTGTGGTAAGCGTCGCCGGCCGGAGGCAGGGGGGAGAGCGGGGAATGGGTGGTCATGACGGCACCTCGGAGGCGGGACGACCCGACCACCAGGGGGCAGCCGGGAATTCGGCGAAAGCGGACGGCGGCACCGGCCTCACTCAGTCATGGCTTCGTGCAGGCTGCGCGGACTCATGTCGGCCCAGATCCCGGAGACATGCGCCAGGCAGGTCTGGCGGTCGCCGCTGATGCCGACCTCCTGCCAGCCGACCGGCACCGGCTTGTATTCCGGCCAGATCGAGTACTGCTGCTCGGCGTTGACCACCACGTGAAACTGGGTATCGGCTTGGTCGAAACTCATGGCTTGGCTCCTTGTCGGTCGACGGCACAGTGCCGTATCACTGTTTTACAGACGAATAAAGATGCGAATAATTTTCATTAACCATCAAGTCGAACATGCAACCGCCCGCCCCGGCAGCAGCCGGGAGATTGGCCAAGTGTTCAGTCGTCAGGTTTCAGCCGGTCACGGCAGACCCGGAGCGTTGCGTATCGGGACCTGCACGACGGTCGGCGAGGGTCCCCAGCAGGGCTGGCCCATTCGCACTGGCCGAGGGTCGCCCGCTCCGGCGAGGGGGTCGTCGCGGCCTGCTCGCCGAGTTGCTCCTCGTCGACGTGGTAGCAGCTTTTCAGGATCAGCCTGGCGCAGGCGGTCGATGGCCTGGTTGCGCACCACCCGGAACAGGTAGCCGGACCGGGCACACGGCGCGGCTCTCCCAGAGCTTGAGGAAGGCTCCCTGGATCACGTCCCCGGCCAACGAGCGGCAGCCCAGCACCTTGAACGTGACTTCCACCAGCAGGCGCCACTGGCGGGTGTAGATGACCTCCAACTCCGTTTCCAACGTATCCGCCATGACCTTCACGCCGAGCGAACATGAAGCACAACTCTCCATCGATGGCTTCCCTGACTCGAATCGAGCGCCAAATCTAAATGATAAACATTATCAATACAATACCGGCCAGCAAGGAAAATCCCGTCCCTGGCACGGCCAGCGCCATTGCCTCGGCCTGGCGAAACGGGTACAGCTAGCGGCCTGTGCGGTTGATTGGTTAACTCAAGTTCGGATGACCGGGGTTTCGAGACAAGGCGCCGCGACGAATCATGGCAGGGCTATGGCGAGGAGCGGCAACGCCGTATCGGAGCCTCGGGCGCCGAAATTGACTACTCGAATCAACCAAACAGGCCACTAGGCGCTTGCGCAATGTCCGGCGCCCCTACGCACCGGCTGTCATCCCCCGCTAAGGAGCGCTCCGAGCCCATGCTTTCCACGGAATTCCTTCTCGTCGCCGTGCCGGCGGTACTGCTGACCGGCCTCTCCAAGGGCGGCTTCGGCGGCGCCTTCGGCGGCATCGCGGTGCCCCTGCTGGCCCTGGCGGTGCCGCCCACCCAGGCCGCCGCGATCATGCTGCCGATCCTCTGCACCGCCGACCTGGTCGGCCTGCGTGCCTACTACGGCAAGTGGGACGTGGCGAACCTGAAGATCATGCTGCCCGGCGCGCTGCTCGGGGTGCTGCTCGGCTCGCTGACCTTCGGCATGTTGAACGAGCAGGTCATCGGCCTGCTGATCGGCGGCATCGCCGTGGCTTTCGTGCTGCTCAACCTGCTGCGCGCGCCCGCCAGCACGGCCGGGACGCCGCCGGCCCGCGGCAAGGGCACCTTCCTCTCCACGCTGGCCGGCTTCACCAGCTTCGTTGCCCACGCCGGCGGCCCGCCGGTGATGATGCACCTGCTGCCGCAGCAGCTGGACAAGGTGCGCTACGTCGCCACCATCAACGTCTTCTTCCTGCTGACCAACGCAATCAAGCTGCTGCCCTACGCGCTGCTCGGGCAGTTCTCCAGCGACAACCTGCTGACCAGCCTCGCCTTCGCCCCCCTCGTCCCGCTGGGCGTATGGGCCGGCCTCTGGCTGCAGGACCGGGTCAACCACCTGTGGTTCTACCGCATCGCCCGCGCCGGCCTGCTGCTCGCCGGAATCCAGTTGATCGTCCAGAACCTTTGAGCCGGCGGCTGGCGGGGCGCCCTGGCCGCGGCCGAGAGCGCCCCAGTGTGGCGCCGGAGGCGGCCAAGGCAATCGCATGAACGACTTTCTCCCCTCCCTCATTCATGGGAGACGACTGCATGGATGCAGGAGGCCAAAGCCGAGGGGCCGGGGGAGAGGGCAAATGAGCGGCGATGGCTTGTTTTCCCTCTCCCCAGCCCTCTCACGCACGCGGGAGAGGGAGTGTACGGCTGCACCTGCCCCTTCATGCGATTGCCCTGCGGAGGCGGTCCAGACGCTGCACCGCGCGGCCCTTTTGCCTTAAGCTGCGCAGCCAGCCGCCTCGCGCAGCGCTTCGAAGACTATCGCCGCCCCCGGACTTGCCCCAGGACCCCGACATGAAAACACGCCACCTCCTGCCCCTGCTTGCCCTGACCCTCCTGCCCGGCGCCGCCTTCGCCCACCCCGGGCATGGCGAGAACGACCTGATCGCCGGCCTGCTGCACCCCTTCAGCGGTCTGGACCACCTGCTGGCGATGCTGGCCATCGGCATCTGGGCCGCGCGGCAGCCGCGCGCCCTGCAACTGGCCGTGCCGGCCACCTTTCTCGCCGCGCTGCTCGGCGGTTTCGCCCTGGCCGTGGCCGGCGCCGGCCTGCCGCTGGTGGAAACCGGCATCGCCCTCTCCGTGCTGCTGAGCGGCCTGCTGATCGCCTGCGCCGCGCGCCTGCCGGCGCCGGTTGCGCTGGCCCTGACCGCGACC
Organism: Azotobacter armeniacus; assembly: GCF_054779355.1. NCBI lineage: Bacteria > Pseudomonadati > Pseudomonadota > Gammaproteobacteria > Pseudomonadales > Pseudomonadaceae > Azotobacter > Azotobacter armeniacus. The sequence continues at coordinate 71,399 of NZ_BAAGYK010000105.1, read as the reverse complement.
TTCGCCCTGTTCCACGGCCATGCCCACGGCCTGGAGGCCAGCGGCAGCCTGGTGGCCTTCGCCGCCGGCTTCCTCGCCGCCAGCCTGAGCCTGCACCTGGGCGGCGGCCTGCTCGCCGCAGCCGTGCAGCAGCGCCTGCCCCTGCTGGCCCGAAGCGTCGGTGCGGCCATCGCCGCCAGCGGTGCGCTGATGATGTTCTGATCGCCCCCGGCGACCGCCAGCCTCCGGACCGGGCCTGTGCCCGGTCTTTTTTTGGGCGGGCGCTGGCGGATGGGCGCCCCCGTGGCCTGCTGCCGCCAGAACCAGCACAACCCCGCTCGACTTTCCGTGACACAAATCAACGGAAGTTCAACTTTCTGCAAGAATCGCGACAAAACCCTCTGTCGCCATCGCGACACTTTGTCGCGTGCGTTGTTCGATTTCATTGATAAGTAATTGATTTTATTTAGCAAAGCATACTTGGCATGGTTCGTGGATACAGTTAAAGAGCGAAGCCCACTGAAACGCTCCTCGGAGGAACCGCCATGAACATGCACAGGTTCGGCATTCTGACCCTGACCTTCAGCCTGCTGGCTCTGAGCAATGTACTGGCCGACGAGATCATCGGGGAAACCGAAGACCAGACTGCCGGCCAGTCTGCAGGTGGCATGACCGGCATGATGGTTGGCGCCATCGGCGGCCCGATCGGTGCCCTGGTCGGTGCCGGCGTCGGCGCACTGGTCGGCAGCACCGGCCAGGAAGCCTCCGGCTCCAGCGATCGCGCCTATCAGGTCCGCACCGACAGCGGCAAGGTGCAAACGGTGCGCTCCCCCAACCGCCGCTTCACGATCGGCGATCAGGTCGAGATCCGCGGCAACCGCCCCTATCCCACGTCCGCCGGCAAGTCCGCCGCCCTGGCCGACGCCGACGGCCGCGCACGCGCCCTGCGCTGACCCGCCTGCCGCCCGCCCGGACCGTCGACCGGGCCACTTGCGCACCGGATTGCACGGCCTCCAGCGCCACCCCTCTCCTTCCCACCTGCGTGCCAGACCGCAGGCCACCGGGCCTTGTCAAGCTTCGCCGTGCCAGGCCGCCAGAACCGCTCGCGCCGGCCTGCCGTAGAGGCCACCCCCTCCTTAAGCATAAGAAGGCGTTTCTTTTCTTGATCCACATCAATTGAATGGTTAATTTCTGTTCCAACGGAGACGGAGGCCTGCCAAAAGCTCTGCGCTGCGTCCCGATCAACCGATTTGACCAAGATCGCTGGAACGTTTCCTCGGAGGAACCGCCATGAAAAAGCTCGGCACCCTGGCCCTGACTCTCGCTCTGCTGGCCGCCGGTAGCGTACATGCCGCCGAAGTTCTCGAGGAAACCAAGGATCAGACCACCGGCAAGTCGGTCGGCGGCATGAACGGCATGATGATCGGTGCGATCGGCGGTCCGATCGGCATGCTGGTCGGCGCCGGCATCGGTGCCCTGTTCGGTGGCGAGGTTCAGGAGGCCACCGGCCTCAGCGACCGCGCCTACAAGGTCCGCACCGCCGATGGCGAGGAGAAGGTGCTGCGCTCCCCGGCCGAAGAGTTAGTCGTCGGCGACAAGGTCGAAACCCGCGGCAACCGGGTGTTCAGCGACGTTGCCAAAGCCGACGACAGCCTCTACGACAGCGCGCTCAGCTACCGCGAATAAATTAATTCATGTCAAAAGCCCGGCTCTTCAGCCGGGTTTTTGCTTTCTGGGCCCAGCTGGATTGGTATAAGCATCGAGTCTTATGTGCAAGGCCCCATGTGCTACTCGGCTACAAGCAGGCGCAGGCCCGTTTCCCGTCGTTATGACAAAGCGCTTTCCGCTGCCCGACCGACAGGTTTCGCCTCGCACGGCGAGTTCCTTTCTTCTTGCTTGCCCAAGAAGAAAGGAACCAAAGAAGAAGGGCACCCGACATCCGGCCCTTCACTGCGCTGCGCTCCGTTACGGGTTCCCTCGCTCCGGCACTGTTCCGAGGGCACCTCACGAAGGGACGTCCCTGTCCCTTCGCTCGTCGCTCGGCATCCATGCCTCGCGTCCCCCTCCACAGCGCCTGCGCTCGGCCTCCTGTACGGGACCGGGGAGTTGGCTGGCCGTTGGTAGGAAAACTGGAAAGCTCCGCTTTGCCTTTGACGCCCAAACCGTCAGGCAGCGCCGAACGCCCCTTTCAGGAGGCCGAGCGGAGTCGTCGCGCAAGGGGTCGAGCGGCATGGATGCCGCGAGAGCTGCGAGGGCCATGGATGGCCCTTCGCAGCGAGCCCCTGGAGCGACGACGGAGGGAGGGAACGCCGCCGCAGGCGGGGCCGGATGATAGGGGCAAGCGTTTTTGGTTACTTTTGCCGCGACTGGCAAAAGTGACCCGCCGTGAAAGGCGGAATATGTAGATGGGGCCGAGGAAAGCGCATCGTCCGCACACAAAACCCTGCGCCCCTACAGCCACACTGGTCTCAGCAAATCCTCGGCAACTGCTCCCCATTCAACCAGTCCACCATCCGATTCCCCCCGAACAGCGTCTCCATCTGCACGAAGCACTGCTCGTCCGCCACCACCGTACCGATGATCGCCGCCGCGCGACCCTGCGGATGCTCGCGCATCACCGTCAGCAGGCGCTCGGCCTGGTCGGCCGGGCAGATGGCGATCAGCTTGCCCTCGTTGGCCACGTACAGGGGATCGAGGCCGAGGAACTCGCAGGCGGCGCGTACCGGCTCGCGCAGCGGGATGGCCCGTTCGACGAGCTGCATGCCGACTCCCGACTGGCGGGCCAGTTCGTTGAGGGTATTGCCCAGACCGCCGCGGGTCGGGTCGCGCAGGCAGCGGATTTCCGGCACCGCCTCGACCATGGCGGCGACCAGGCCGTGCAGCGCCTGGGAGTCGGAGCCAATGTCGGCCTCGAAGCCGAGGCCCTCGCGCAGCGAGAGGATGGTCACGCCGTGGTCGCCAATGCTGCCGGAGAGCAGGATGCGGTCGCCCGGCCGCGCCCGGTCGCCGGAGAGGTGCAGGCCCGCCGGCACCACGCCGACCCCGGTGGTGGTGATGAACACCCCGTCGCCCTTGCCACGCTCGACCACCTTGGTGTCGCCGGTGACCACGGGCACGCCGGCTTCACGGGCAGCGGCGGCCATGGACTCGACGATGCGCGCCAGATCGGCCAGGGGGAAGCCTTCCTCGAGGATGAAGCCGGCGGCCAGGTAGCAGGGCCGGGCGCCGGCCATAGCCACGTCGTTGATGGTGCCGTGCACCGCCAGGCTGCCGATGTCGCCGCCGGGGAAGAACAGCGGCGAGATCACGTGGCTGTCGGTGGCCATCACCACCCGCCCGGGCGGCAGGTCGAACTGGGCCTGGTCGTTGCGCTGGTCCAGCCATTCGTTGCGCAGGGCGCGGGCGAACAGTTCCTCGATCAGTTGGCCCATGGCTCGGCCGCCGCCGCCGTGAACCATTTCCACGCTGCCGTACTTGAGATCGAGCCGGCTCATCGGGCCACCGCCACATCCGCCTGGCGCTGGCGGCCGTAGGCGTAGTAGGCGGCGCAGGCGCCCTCGGAGGAAACCATGCACGAGCCGAGCGGGTTGTCCGGGATACAGGGATTGCCGAACAGCTTGCAGTCGCGCGGACTCTTCGCCCCGCGCAGGATCGCCGGGCATTCGCAAACCTTGTTCTCCAGCCCGGTCCTGGGCTCGAGGGCGAAGCGCCGTTCGGCATCGAATTCGGCGAATTGCTCGCGAATCCGCAGGGCGCTGTGCGGCACCGCGCCCAGGCCGCGCCACTCGAAGCTCTCGCGCACCTCGAAGACCCGCTCGGTCAGCGCCTTGGCCTTGCCGTTGCCTTCGGCGGTCACCGCGCGGGTGAACTGGTTTTCCACTACGGCGCGGCCCTCATTGAGCTGGCGCACCAGCATCAGCAGGGCCTGCAGCACATCCAGCGGCTCGAAGCCGGCGATCACCACCGGCGTGCCGTATTGCTGCGGGAAGGGCTCGTAGGGCGCGCTGCCGATCACCGTGCTGACGTGGGCCGGGCCGATGAAGCCGTCCAGCTGCAGCTTGCCGGCACGCGCCTCCGGGGTGGCGAGGATGGCGTGCATCGCCGCCGGGGTCAGCACGTGGTTGCAGAACACCGAGAAATTCTTCAGACCCAGTTTCTGCGCCTGCTCGATCACCAGCGCAGTGGGCGGAGTGGTGGTCTCGAAGCCGATGGCGAAGAACATCACCTCTTTATTCGGGTTGTCCTGCGCCAGCTTCAGCGCCTCGGCCGGCGAGTAGAGCATGCGCACCGCGGCGCCTTCGGCGCGCGCCTTGAGCAGGCTGACCCGGCCGGAGGCCGGCACGCGCAGCATGTCGCCGTAGGTGCAGAGAATCACCTCCGGACGGCGCGCCAGTTCGATGGCCATGTCCAGCCGGCCGATCGGCATCACGCAGACCGGGCAGCCCGGGCCGTGGATCAGGCGCACGTTGCCCGGCAGCAGGTCGGGGATGCCGTAACGGAAGATCGCGTGGGTATGCCCGCCGCAGAACTCCATCAGCCGGTACTGGCGCGCGGGATCGGCCTCGGCGGCGATGCGCGCGGCGAGCTGGCGCGCCATGGCGCCGTCGCGGAATTCGTCGACGTACTTCATGACTCGCCTCCCAGCGCGCCCTGCTCGGCCTCGGCCAGTTGGCCCAGCTCGGCGAGCAGCGCCAGAGTGCGCTGCGCCTCGACCTCGTCGAGCTTCTGCAGGGCGAAGCCGACATGCAGGATCACATAGTCGCCGACCTCGAGATCGTCGAGCAGGGCGACGTTGATGGTCTTGCGCAGGCCGCCGATGCAGGCGATCGCGCTCTGTTCGTCGAGCAGTTCCTCGATGCGGACCGGAATGGCCAGGCACATCCGCTTATCCTCATGTCGATGGAGTGTCCGGTGCCAGCAGCACCGCCCAGGCCTGGCCGAGGGCCAGGCCACCGTCGTTGACCGGCACCCGCCGCGGCAGCAGCGGCTCGAGGCCGGCGGCGCGCAGGCGCGTGCAGAGGCCGTCGCGCAGGTGGGTATTCAGGAAGCAGCCGCCACCCAGGGCGACCCGGCGCAGGCCATTGCCCTCGGCCGCGCGCGCCACCCAGGCGGCCAGCGCGGCGATCAGCACGGCATGGAAGAGCTCCGCGCCGAGCCGCGCTTCACCCATGTCCGCCAGTTGCGCCAGCAGCGGCGAGAGGTTCAGCCGGTTGCCGTCCTCGATCCGCCAGAGTTCGGGGACCGTCGCCGGCAGTCGGCCGACCAGCGACTCCAGGCGCAGCGCCGCTTCGGCCTCGTAGCGCTGGCGCGCGCCCAGCCCCAGCAGGCCCGCCGCGGCGTCGAACAGCCGGCCGGCGCTGCTGCTCGGCGGGCAATTGAAGCTGCGTTCGAGCATCCGCGCAATAGCGGCGCTGCCGGGCTCGCCAGCGAAGCGTGTGGCGATCTCGCTGCCGCGGCCCAGCGCGTGCAGCGCGCCGGCGGCCATGCGCCAGGGCTCGCGGGATGCCTGGTCGCCGCCGGGCAGCGGCAGCGGTGCCAGCTCACCGAGCCAGTCGCAGCCATCCACCGTCACCCGCAACAACTCGCCACCGCGCAGCCGGCCGTCGGCGCCAAGGCCGAAGCCGTCCAGCGCCAGGCCCAGTACAGGTTCGTCCAGGCCATGCTCGGCCATCACCGCGGCAATGTGGGCGTGGTGGTGCTGCACCGGCTGCAGCGGCAGGCCGTGGCGCTCTGCGTAGTCACGGGCGAAGCGGCTGGCGTAAAAGTCGGGGTGCAGGTCGCAGGCGATGCGTTCGGGACGGATCTGCAGCAGCTCGCCAAGCTGCGTCACCGTGCGCTCCAGAGCGCGGCAGCTGTCGGCGCTGTGCAGATCGCCGATGTGCGGGGACAGCCAGGCGCGGTCGCCACGGGTCAGGCAGATGGCATTCTTCAGCTGGCCGCCGAGGGCCAGCACCGAGGGACCGCTGCGGGCCAGGCGGATTTCCTGGGGCGCCAGGCCGCGGCCGCTGCGGATCACCACCGGCGCGCGGCCCAGGGCGCTGACCAGCGAATCGTCGACGCGACGGAGGATCTCGCGGTCGTGCAGCAGCCAGAGGTCGGCGATGCCGGCCAGCTTGTCCTTCGCCTCCAGGTTGCCGGTGATCAGCGGCTCACCGCTCAGGTTGGCGCTGGTCATCACCAATATGAGTGGCTGGGCCTCGGCGCTCCAGGCAGTGCCGGCCGGGCGACCGGCGGCCTCGTGGAACAGCAGCCAGTGCAGCGGGCTGTGCGGCAGCATCACCCCAAGCCAGGCGAGCCCCGGCGCTACTTCGGCGGCGAGCCGGCCGTCGGCTTCGGGACGCTTGCGCAGCAGCACCACGGGCGCGGCCGAGCCCGTCAGTTCGGCCAGCCCCGCCTCGCTCAGCTCGACCAGGGATTCCAGCGAGGCCGGATTGGCGGCCATCAGCGCGAAGGGCTTGGCCGGGCGGCGCTTGCGCCGGCGCAGCGCGGCCACCGCCTCGGCGTTGCGCGCATCGCAGGCCAGGTGGAAGCCGCCGACCCCGCGCAGGGCAACAATCTCGCCGCGCATCAGGGCCGCCAGAGCCTGCCCGACCGGATCGCCGGGAAGGCACTGGCCGGCAGCATCCTCGCACCAGAGCCTGGGGCCGCAGGCCGGGCAGGCGGTCGGCTGGGCATGGAAGCGCCGGTCGGCCGGATTCTCGTATTCGCACCGGCAGTCCGGGCACAGCGTGAAGGCCGCCAGGCTGGTGTGGGCGCGGTCGTAGGGCAGGCGGCGGATCAGGCTGTAGCGCGGGCCGCAGTGGGTGCAGTTGACGAAGGGATAGCGCCAGCGGCGGCTCTGCGGATCGAAGAGTTCCTCGAGACAGGCCGGGCAGACCGCGGCATCCGGCGGCGGCGCCAGCGTTCCGCCCGCCGCGTCGCGACTGGCCGCGATGGCGAAACCGGCGAAGCGTGCCCCGGCGGGCAGGGCCCCGCGATGCAGGGCATCGAGCCGGGCCAGCGGCGGCAACTCATTGGGCAGGCGGCGCTCGAACGCGGCGAGCGCCGCCGGCGGGCCCTGCAGGTCAATGCGCACGCCCTCGCCGGTGTTGCACACCTCGCCGGCCAGGCCGAGGGACGTGGCCAGGCGGTGCACGCAGGGACGCATGCCGACCCCCTGCACCCGGCCGCGCAGCCGCAGGCGCACGCCCCTGTCGTTCAGAGCAGCGCCTCCAGGGCCTGCGCCTGGGCCTTGAGGGCGTCGATCCGCGCGCGCAGACGGGCGCCGCGCTGGCGCTCGATCCACGCCAGCCACTGGTCCATGCCCTCGCCGCTGCGCGCCGAGACGCGGATCACCTCGATGTCCGGGTTGACCCGCCGGGCGTAAGCGATGCAGGCCTCGACGTCGAAGTCCAGGTGCGGCAGCAGGTCGGTCTTGTTCAGCAGCATGAGGTCGGCGGCGTGGAACATGTCCGGGTACTTGAGTGGCTTGTCCTCGCCCTCGGTGACCGAGAGGATCGCCACCTTGTGCGCCTCGCCCAGGTCGAAGGCCGCCGGGCAGACCAGGTTGCCGACGTTCTCGATGAACAGCAGGCCGCCTTCGAGGTTATCCAGCCGCGCCAGGGCATGGCCGACCATGTGCGCATCCAGGTGGCAGCCCTTGCCGGTGTTGACCTGCACCGCCGGCACCCCGGTGGCGCGGATGCGTTCGGCGTCGTGGGCGGTCTGCTGGTCGCCCTCGATCACCGCCAACGGCCGGCGCTTGCCGAGCAATTCGATGGACTTGGTCAGCAGGGTGGTCTTGCCCGAGCCGGGGCTGGACACCAGATTGAGGACGAACAGCGACAGGGCGTCGAAGCGCGCGCGGTTCTCGGCGGCGTGGCGGTCGTTCTTGCCGAGGATGTCCTGCTCGATCCGCAGCATGCGGCTCTGGCTGAGACCCGGCGCGTGGGCGCGGGCCGGGCCCTGGCCGAAGTGCAGGTTCAGGCCCTCGACCACCAGCGGCGCGGCCTCGACCGGCGCCGGGCGGCGCACGAAGGCGTGCTCATGATGGTGATGGCCATGGGCCTGGTCATGGCCGTGATGGTGGTGCTCGCCCTCGATCCGGGTCTCGCCCTCGGCGCAGCCGCAAACGGTACACATGCTTACTCTACCTCCAGTTCCTTGACCCGCAGCTCGTCGCCCTGGGTGACCTGCAATCGGTAACTGCCGCACTGCGGGCAGGCGTCATAGCGCTGGCGGATCGCCACGCTGGTATTGCAACCAAGGCACCAGGCGCGCCCCGGTACGTCGATGATCTCCAGGCGGGCGCCCTCGGCCAGGCTGAGGCGGGTCACCGCCTCGAAGCAGAAGCGCAGCGACTCGACCTCGACCGCGGCCAGCGGGCCGATCTCCAGCCACACCGCCTTGACCCGGCCGAACTGCTGCGCCGCGGCCTGCTCCTCCAGCAGTTGGACGATACCCTCGGCGATCGACATCTCATGCATGGGCGATTTTCACCTCGAAACCGACGCAGGGATCGACCGAAAGGATCAGATCGCGCAGCAGCGCCTCGACCTCCTCTGCAGCCACCTGCACGCCACACAGCTGACGGCGCAACGGGCCGTCGGCATGGAAACTCCAGTCGGTCGGCGCAAGGAGCTGCCAGGCGCCGACCAGCCCCTCGTCCAGGCACAATCGGTGCAGCAGCCAGCCGCGGGCGGTCTGCACCAGCCCCACGCCCTCCCCCGCCGCCAATCCGGCCACGGCCGGCGGCAGCGGCGGCCGGTATAACGAGTCTATCGCCTGCGCCGTCCGCTGCAGCAGCGCGCCGACGTGCTGCTCGATCTGCCCGCCCGCACAGGCCTGCGCCCCGGCCGCACAGAGCGGGCCGGTGATCCGCGGCTGCCCGGCGATCTCGGCACGGGCATCGCCGGCACGCAGCTGCGCCAGCAGCGCCGGCAGATCGGCCGGAGCGAAAATCGGCGGCAGCGGGCCGCCGAGGACGAGCTCATGCCAGCGACTCAGACGCAGACGCAGCCAGTCGGCCGGCGCCGGCAGCTCAAGCCGCCCCCAGGCATCGGCCAGTTCGGCCAGAGTCTCTTTCAATTGCGGATCGGCGGGCAGTGGCGACGCGCGGAAGACGGTCAGCGGCTGCAACCGGGCCGCGCCACGCCGGCACAGGGCGACGAGCACCTTGAGCCGCTCCAGGGGCAGTGGCAGCTCCCAGACCTGCACCAGGCGCAGCAGGGATTCGCGGATCAGCTCCAATTCAGTGAGCTGGGTGCGCCCCCGCTCCACCTCGGGCGCGGCCGGCCAGTGGGCGGCCCGCTCCAGCGCCCGCACCGCCGCCACCTGCTGGGCAGCGGCACACAGGGCGAAGAGCAGCGGAAGGCGCGCCAGGGCCGCCTCTGCCGTCTGCCCGACCAGCAGGCGGGAAATCTGCGCCAGTGGGCGTTGCAGGCAAGTATCGACGGACTGGATGCGCCCCTCGTGCAGCCGCACACTTACCGTCAACTGCCCGGCCAGTGCCGCCAGGGCGCTCACGGCGCACCGCCCAGGGCGCGACGCAGCAGCGCGCGGCGGCCGAGCTGGCCTGACGGCGGCGACTCGGGTTCGGGAACGGCGAAGATCAGCCGGAGCACCTCCTCGGCCATCGCCCGCGCCTCGGCCTGGCCGGGGAAGTCCTGCATCGGCGAGCACAGCGAGGCGCTGGCGTAGCGGCCGAGACTGGCATCCTCGTGCAGGGTGCATTCGTAGTTGCCGGAGGACAGCGCCAGGACCACGCGCTCGCCCTTGGCCGGCAGCTCGGCCTCGGCCAGCGGTTGCCAGAAGAGGTTCATGCACCAGGGGGTGAGCAGCACGCCGAGCGCACCGACGCCCTCGACCGCGCGCCAGCCGAGCAGCTCCACGGCGAGCGCCGGGTTGTACACCGGTAGCTCTGCCATGCGCGTGCCGACCGCCCGGTAGTAGGCCTCGATGGCTTCGCGGCTGTGCATTGCGCTTCAGTCGTCCACGACCATGAACTGTTCGCGGTCGCCGTCGCACTGCGGGCAGCGCCAGTGCGACGGCAGGGCGGCGAAGGGCGTGCCCGGCGAGATCTGCCAGACCTCGTCGCCCACGGCGGGCTCGTAGCGATGCCAGCAGATCTTGCATTCGAGCACGGCATCGTCCGCCAGGCGCGCGGCGTCGCCCAGGTAGCTGCCCTCGAAGTGCGTGCTCACTCCAGCGCCTCGCGGATCTCGCGCAGCCGCTCGGCGGAGTCGTCGATGTCCTCCTGGGCGGCGCAGGCCGCCTGCGGGATGCCGGTCACCTCCAGGGTGTCGAGGATCAGCCGGTCGCTGCTGTTGAAGTACTGCACGCGCCAGATGCCGGGGGTCGCGGTGCCGGTGATGCGGCAGTTGCCGTAGCCGCGCGACAGCACGGTCACCGGCCCCTCGCCCAACTGCTCGGCGAGAAAGCGCTGGTCCTCCGGAGAGAACGGCAGCAGCGACAGATTGATCACATGGGGCGTTGCGCAGGAGCGCTCGGCGTGCTTCTTCGCCACGTCGAGCAGCTCCACCAGCACCGGGCCGGCGTTGAGCAGATCGTCCGGCAGGGCGGCGCCGAGCCGCGGCCAGCGGGCTTCGGCGAAAGCCCTGCGGCGCACCAGCGCGGGGACGTCGGCCACCTCCAGCCACTGGCCGACGACTTCGCCCTGACCGACCTCCAGTTGCACCCACCAGACTCCGGCCAGCACGGTTTCCTGGATGCGCGCCGGGCGCTGGCCGCCCACCTGCACCGCCACCTCGCCCTCGCCGAGGAACTGCTGGAGCAGCTTCAGGTCCGCCTTGGGCTGACGGTCGAGGCCGATCACCCGGCTCTGCTCGCCGACCCGGTAGACGCCCAGCGCCTCCTGCAGCCGCTCCAGCAGCGCCAGGACGATGGGGTGCTCGCCCAGCTGCTCGGGCTCCGGCAGCGAGGGGCGCTCGAAGGTGTGCATGGCACGGGGCATCTGCAGGTAGTCGAGCCGGTCCTCTTCACCGTGCGAGCCGGGACCGAAGCCGGCCGGGAGAATGGGCAGATCGCCGGTCATGGTTCGCTAGCCTCCATCTGGCTGCAGAAAGAAGATGCGTCGCCATCCAGCGACAGCACGGGAATGCACGGCAAATCCTCGGGCTCGCCGGCCAGGATCGCCGGGATGCGCTCGAGGTATTCGCCCCAGTTCAGCACCCGCGACAGGCTGCCCAGGTAGTGCCCTTCCCTGAGGAACACCAGGGTCGGCCAGACGGCGAAGCCGTAGCGCTCCTGCAGGGCGCGCTCGGCATCGCTGGTGATCAGCGCCGGGCGAAGCTGCGCAAAGGCCTTGACCAGCTCCGGCAGGATCACCGCGACGTCCAGGGATTCGGGAAAGCGCTTGGGGTCGCCGGCGAAGAACAACACGGAAAACGGCTGCGCCTGCACGTGACGGTCGACGCCGACGGCGTCCAGCAGGGGGTAGCCGAGCGTCGTGGTCAGACGCTCGATGAGGGGGTGACTCATGGGAAATTCTGCTCCTTGGGTGGCAGTTGCGCCTGCAGGTGGGGCGGCAGTTGCGGCTCACGGTCGAGGTCGGCGAACAGGCCGTCCAGCGCGGCCAGATCGCCGCTCTGCACCGCCTGCAGCGCACGCAGGGCGTCGCGGACCTGCGCGGCGCGCTCGGCACTGATGGCTTCGCGGGCGGCATCGAGGAACACCAGCAGCCAGTCGCCGGGGGCCGGCGGCTCGACCAGCCGGGTGTCGATCCAGCGCGCCTCCCGGTCGTCGCCGCAGAGGGCGCGGCCCGGCGCGCACTCCAGCACCTGCAGGGGTATACCGATGCACATGCTCAGTCTTCCTCTTGGCTGCTGCGCGGAATGAAACGGATGTCGCCGTGGCGGTAGGCCACATCCTCGGCCGGGCGCTCTGCCTCGTAGCGGCCCAGGGCCAACTGGGCCGGGGCCAACTGCTCGGCGGCCTCCTCGCAGCGCGAGGGCACGATGCCGCGCTCGGCGAGGAAGACCAGGGCGATCGCCAGCGCCGGCTCCAGCTGGGCGCGCACCGGCTCGCGCAGGCTGCCGCCGAAGTCCTCCAGCTCCGCGGGCTGCACGCCGATCAGCAGCAGCTCGCGCGGATAGGCGCCGGTGAACTCGGCGAGCGCCAACACTTCCTGGAAGCCGGTCTGGTGCAGGCTCATGCGCTTGGCGCCCATGAATTTGGGCACCTCGGCGTCGCGCACGATCTTCAGGGTGCCGGGCGCCAGGCCGTAGTCGACGGCGTCGAAGACGATCAGGCAGTCGGCCTGCTGGACGTGCTGCACCAGGTAGATGCCCTGGGTGCCTCCGTCCATCAGGCGCACCCCTTCGGGAAAGCGGTAGCGGTCGTTGAGCAGCTCGACGCAGCGCACGCCGAAGCCCTCGTCCGCCCAGAGCAGATTGCCGATGCCGAGAATGAGGATGTTGGAACTGGGACCTGTCATGGATTGCTTACCGCCGAGCTGTGCAGCCCGGACCGTGGGTCAACTTGCGCGCGTCCCCGATGGCGAGAACCCCGGGGCGCCGAAGCGACCCGGGTGGTGAAAAACAGTGCGGCGCAGACCGCCTACGCCCTCTGGCGGTGCGCCAGCGGCGCTCAGTCCGGCCTGTCGTCCTTGAACATCCGCCAGCCGCCGACCATGGTGGAAATCAGCGACTGCCGGGACACAATGTCTTCGCGCACGGCCAGATAGACGTGGATCATGACGAAGACGATGAGGTACCACATGCCAAGATGATGCCAGGTATGCACGTCCTGACTCTGGCCGAACAACGGGATCACCCAGCCGAACAGCCGGTCGGCCCAGCTACCCTGCCCCAGCCCCTCGCCGTAGAGGGCGAAGCCGGTGACGCTCATGAAGAGCGCGCCGATCACGAAGAAGCAGAACATCGCCAGTTGGCCCAGTGGATTGTGGCCGATGTACTTCTTCGGGGTCTTCTCGAGGAACAGGTACCAGCGCACCTCGTGCCACAGCTCGCGCCACCAGGCCTTGCGGTGCACCGGCACGAGGAACAGCTCGCGGGCGTGATGGTTGCCGACGAAGGCCCAGTAGACGCGACCGACGAAGCCGATCGCCAGCACGTAGCCGGCGGCGAAGTGGGCGAAGCGGATGTAGCCCATCAGGTAGTTGTCCATCGCCTCGCCGGGCATCGTCGGCAGCGGCGCGCCGATGAAGTAGCCGGTCACGCCGAGCACGACGATGGACAACGCGGTGACCCAGTGCCAGAGGCGCAGCGGCGCCTCGTACACGTACACCGCGGTCTGCTTGCGGACCCTCTCCTGGCCGTCGCCGGTTTCCAGGGATTTTTCCAGTGCCATCGCGCAATCCTCCGGTTCAGCGGATCTTCACCCGGGTCAGCTCCCGGCCGTCCGGCGACATCACGTGGGTCGAGCAGGCCAGGCAGGGATCGAAGCTGTGCAGGGTGCGCAGGATCTCCACCGGCTCGTCCGGACGCTCCATCCTGGTGTTGAGCAGCGCGGCCTCGTAGGCGCCGATGTTGCCCTGATGGTCGCGCGGCGTGCCGTTCCAGGTGGTCGGCACGATGGCCTGGTAGTTCTCGATCTTGCCGTCCCTGATCCGGATCCAGTGGCCCAGGGCGCCGCGCGGCGCCTCGTTGATGCCGACCCCCTTGGCCTCCTTCGGCCAGGTGCTCGGGTCCCACTTCTCGACGTTGGCGGTGGCGCGGTCGCCGGCCTTGATGTTGTTCACCAGGGACTGCCAGTCGTTGAGCATGCTGTCCACCGCCAGCTCGCACTCCAGGGCGCGCGCCAGGGTGCGGCCGAGGGTCGAGGGCAGGAACTGCTTGAGGCCGAGGTTCAGGCCGGTGCTCTGGTTGAAGGCGGCTAGCGAGCGGTCGACCTGCTCCTTGACGTATTCGCGGCCGGAGGCGTAGGCAATGATGTAGCGCGCCAGCGGGCCGACTTCCATGGCGTGGCCGCGCCAGCGCGGCGCCTTGATCCAGCTGTACTTGTGCGCCTCGTCCAGCTCCTTGATGTTCGTGCGGGTGCCCTTGGTGTTCGGGCCCAGCTCGAATTTCGGCTCGGTGACGCCGTCCCAGGGGTGCAGGCCCTTGGTCTCATCGGCGTAGCTGTACCAGGAATGGCTGACGAACTCCTGGATCTCCTCGGGATCGCGCACGTCGACCGGCAGCACCTCGTCCCAGTTGCCGCCGACGATGGCGCCGGCCGGCAGCAGGTCGCTGGACTTGTCGCCCGGGACCCTGGTGAAGGTGCCGTAGGAGAGCAGGTTGTGCCCGGCCAGACCGCCGCCGTACAGCCAGTCCTTGTAGATCCCGGCGACCGCCAGGACGTCCGGCAGGTAGACGTTCCTGGTGAACTCGCGGGCCTCGTGGATGCGCTCGAGGACGAAGTTCAGGCTGGTCATGTTGACCGGCGCGCCGGCGGCGCCGACGTCGTCCAGGTTGATGGCGCAGGCCACGCCGCCGACCATGTAGTTCGGGTGCGGGTTCTTGCCGCCGAAGATCGTGTGGATCTTGACAATGTCCTTCTGCAGATCCAGCGCCTCCAGGTAGTGGGCCACGGCCATCAGGTCCGCCTCGGGCGGCAGCTTGTAGGCGGGGTTGTCCCAGTAGCCGTTGGCGAACAGGCCGAGCTGGCCGCTCTCGACGAACTTCTTCAGGCGTGTCTGCACGTCGCGGAAGTAGCCGGGGCTGGACTTGGCATGGGCCGGCGAGAGCGCCTGCTGCAGGGCGGAGGTGGCCTTGGGATCGGCCTTCAGGGCGTTGACCGGGTTGACCCAGTCCAGCGCGTGCAGATGGTAGAAGTGCACGATGTGGTCGTGCACCTGCAGCGTCTTGTCCATCAGGTTGCGGATCAGGTGCGCGTTGTAGGGGATCTGGATGCCGAGGGCATCTTCCACCGCGCGCACCGAGGTCAGCGCGTGGGTGCCGGTGCAGACGCCGCAGATGCGCTCGACGAAGGCCCAGGCGTCGCGCGGGTCGCGGCCCTTGAGGATGACTTCCAGACCGCGCCACATGGTGCCGGTGGAGACGGCGTTGGTGATGATGTTGTTGGCGTCGACGTTGACCTCGCAGCGCATGTGGCCTTCGATGCGGGTCACCGGGTCGACGACGATGCGCCGGCCGGACTTGTCCAGCTGGCTGGCGTTCGGCAGGCTGCTCATGCCTGATCCCCCTTGTTCTGCAGACGCTTGATGGCGGTGACCGCGGCGTGGGCGGCGATGGCGGCACCGACACCGCCGGCGACGGCGGCGCCGATCTGGTCGGCGTTCTTCTCGATGCCGAACTGCGGAATGGTGCTCAGGCGCTCATAGAACGAGCCCTTGTCCCAGAAGCCGTCCTCCGAGCAGCCGATGCAGCCGTGGCCGGCCTGGATCGGGAAGGAGGTGCCCTCGTTCCAGCGCACGGTGGAGCAGGCGTTGTAGCTGGTCGGGCCCTTGCAGCCGACCTTGTACAGGCAGTAGCCCTTGCGCGCGCCCTCGTCGTCCCAGTGCTCGACGAACTGGCCGGCGTCGAAGTGCGGGCGGCGGTAACATTTGTCGTGGATGCGCTGGCCGTAGAACATCTTCGGGCGGCCCTGGCGGTCCAGCTCGGGGAGCTTGCCGAAGGTCAGCATGTAGGTGATCACCCCGGTCATCACCTCGGCGATCGGCGGGCAGCCCGGCACCTTGATGATCGGCTTGTCGGTGATCACCTTGTGGATCGGCACCGCCTGGGTCGGGTTGGGCCTGGCGGCCTGCACGCAGCCCCAGCTGGCGCAACTGCCCCAGGCGATCACCGCCTTGGCGTCCTTGGCGGCATGCTTGAGCTGGTCGAGGAACGGCTTGCCGCCGACGATGCAGAACATGCCGTCCTCGTTCAGCGGCGGGTTGCCCTCCACGGCGAGGATATACTCGCCCTTGTACTTGCGCATGGTCTCTTCGAGGGCCGCCTCGGCCTGGTGGCCGGCGGCGGCCATCAGGGTGTCGTCGTAGTCGAGGGAGATCATCGACAGCACCACGTCCTTGACCAGCGGGTGGGCCGAGCGAATGAACGACTCGGAGCAGCAGGTGCACTCCAGGCCGTGCAGCCAGAGCACCGGGGTGCGCGGCCTGGTTTCCATCGCGTGGGCGATCTGCGGGGCGAAGGTGGGACCGAGGCCCAGGGCCGCGGCCGTCAGGCTGCAGTACTTGAGAAAGCTGCGGCGAGTGATGCCCTGACGCCGCATCACGTCATAGAAGGTTTCGAGTTGAGACATGCCGTTACCCTTGTGGCCAGGTCGTTTCGGCGCTCCTGCGCGTCGTCCTTCGGCTATGACGGCGCGCCGGCGAAATTGCCCACGGTTGCTGAATAAAAACCGCGCGAATAATGCGCCAATGCCATGCTTTTGTCATGACTCGGCATCGGGACATTCGTCGGGGGACAGACCCGGCCGCTCTGGCCCGGGCCTTGCGATCAACCGGCGAAATAACGGCTGTAGAGGAAGAACAGGCTGAAGCCGGTCAGGAACAGGATGCCGGCCCAGCTCAACAGGCGCAGCGCCAGGCCGGGCCGCGCCTCGGCACCGACCTGGTCCGAGAAGATCAGCCGGTAGTTCATCACCGCGAAGACCGGCGCCGAGAGGAAGGCGATGCTGGTGACCAGGTCGATCAGCCGGGTCAGGTCATCGAGGAAGGCCTGCACGATCAGCCAGCCGAGCAGGCTGGTGCCGACCATCCACAGGGCGTGGTGGGCGTGGTGGCGAATCTTCAGGCGCGGCGCCAGCAGGTGCAGGGCCTCGGCGAGCGAGCGCGGATAGGCCTCGACCACGGTCAGCACGGTGGAGAGCATGGCCGAGAAGGCAGCGGCAGCCACCACCGGCTTCCATAGCTCGCCAAGGGTCGCTCCGTACAGCTGCACCAGCTGCTTGGAAAACACGCTGGCGTTGCCCGACAGGGTTTCGCCCGAGCCGAACATCACCAGCGCGCCGAGGGCAGTGAAGACCAGCGCCAGCAGGATGGTCAGGGCGTAGCCGAGGTTGAAGTCCCAGCGCGCCTCAGCCAGGGAGATGCGCCGACCGAGGGTGCGCTCCTTGGCCTGGACCCACAGCGAGTTCCACACCGACACCTCGATCGGCGCCGGCATCCAGCCGAGCAGTGCGACCAGAAAGACGATGCTCAGCGCCGGCACCGGGGTACCCGCTGCGGCCACCGGCCCCTTGATCGCCGCGGCGAGGGTGGCCGAGACGGTGGCGAGGAACAGCACCACCAGCATCAGCTTGATCACGCCCTCCACGTAGCGGTAGTGGCCGAGCACCGTCAGGGCGACGCAGAGCAGCAGCAGGCCGGCGCTCCAGGCGGCATTGGAAAAACCGAAGCCGAACAGGTTCTCGGCCAGCGCCGCGGTGACGAAGCTAACCCCGGCGATGCTGGTGATCGCGGTGACCACATTCAGCGCGAAGAACAGCCCCAGCACCCAGCGGCCCTGCTTCAGGTAGCCCTCCAGCAGGTTCTGCCCGGTGGCCGCGGTGAAGCGGTGGCCGAACTCGAAGAACGGATACTTGAGAATGTTGGCCAGAAGGATCACCCACATCAGCGTGAACCCGTAGTCGGCCCCGGCGCGGGTCGACTGCACCAGGTGCGAGACGCCGATGGCCGCGCCGGCCATCATCAGCCCCGGCCCGAGCACGGCCAGCAGGCGCTGGAGGGGGCGGCGGGAAACCGCAGGCGAACGGCCGGCAGGCGTGCCGGAGGCGGGGGAGTGGCTCATGACGTGTCCGGGAAAAGGAAAGGGACGGAATGCCGTCGTCCGCGCCCATCGCAGAAGGCTCCCGCACGAGCACGGAGCGGGAGGCGGCTATTTAATGCCGCCTGGGGGGATGGAAACAAGAGGAGGCACCGGAGGATGAGAGTTGTCATGCTGCTCCTGGCTAAGGGTCGGGCCACTGGCTCAACAGCATCTCCGGCAACAGGCTTTCCAGCAGGTTGTCCGGTGTTGCCCCGGCATACATATGCGCAAGCTTCCCGTCGAGCACCAAATGGGCAAAACCATGGACCATCGACCAGGTGGCAAGCAGCGCGGCACGTGCTTCGGCGTCCAGGGGCTGATCCTCGGGGATGGAGCGGATCGCGCGAATGCTGTCCTCGAGCTGCGTCAGGGTTCGCTCGCCCGCTTCCCGCAGGGCTGAATGATCCTCGCTCAATAGATCGCGTCGGAACATGAGGTGAAACCGGCCCGGATATGCAAGCGCGAAACGCACGTAGCCGATTCCCTGCATCCGCAGCCGCTGTAGCGGCGTGGTCCCGGCGGCAGCACCGACCTCCAAATGCTTCGCGAGCTCCACGAAACCGAGGATGGCCACTTCGGAAAGCAGGCCGGCAGCGCTGCCGAAATGATGGGCCGGCGCAGCTGGGGAGACCCCCGCACGCCGAGCCGCTTCACGCAGGCTGAAGCCTTCCACGCCCTGCTCCGCCAGAATTTCGTCGGCCGCACGGATCAGGGCCGCCTTGAGATCTCCGTGATGATAGCGCTCGGGATGGCGCGCTTCCGTTCGGCCGTTTCGTTTCGTTTTGGGCATGATGAATCTTTACACTGTTTAGATCATGGCACAGACTGAATCTTATCACTGTTAAGACAGGAGATGGACAGATGGCCACGACAGCAGCAGAAAGCCGGAACGGCTCCGACACTTCCCTCTCCGGCCCGCGCGGCTGGACCAGCAGTGACATTCCAGATCAGACAGGCCGCAGCGTGCTTGTTACCGGGGCCAACAGCGGGCTGGGGTTTCTGACCAGCCTAGAGCTGGCCAGGCACGGCGCTCATGTGCTCATGACTGCGCGGGACTTGCAGAAGGGGCGGGATGCCCTGGCGAGGATTCAGGCACATCGTCCCAGAGGCAGCGCCGAGCTGCGCCAACTCGACCTGACCGATCTGGAGCAGGTGAAGGCATTCGGCGAGCGACTGATCGCCGAGGAAACGCGCATTGACCTCCTCGTCAACAACGCTGGCATCATGATGCCGCCACACACGCTGACGCCTCAGGGGCACGAACTGCAGTTCGGCGTGAACCATCTGGCCCATTTCGCGCTCACCGGGCTGCTGTTGCCACGAATCGGCGAGAGTCGGGATGGCCGTGTCGTCACCATCACTTCCGACTTGCACAAGCGTGGCCGGATCCATTTCGGCGATCTCGCGGGCGAACACAAGTACGGCCGCATCGCCTTCTATGCCCAATCCAAGTTCGCCAATGTGCTGTTCGCGCTCGAGCTGGATCGCCGGCTCAGGGCCGTCGGCGCCCCCATCAAGAGCGTGCTCGCACATCCCGGATATGCAGCCACCAACCTGCAGATGAGCGGGCCGCGCGGAATCCTCAAGCTATTCCTACGGTTCGGCAATCGCTTCCTGGCGCAGCCTGCCGAGATGGGAGTCTTACCCCAACTGTATGCAGCCACCGCCCCCGAGGTCGAGAGCGGCGAGTTCGTCGGGCCGGACGGCCGGAACGAAAAGAAGGGCTACCCAACCCGGGTACGGCCTGTGGAAGTAGCCCTCGATACCAGTCTTGCCGGACAGGTCTGGCAGCTTTCGATGGATCTCACCGGCGTTCGTCCCGACTTTTCGAAGATGGCGGGCGTCGCGACTTGACGGCTCCGGACCTCCTCACGCCCAGACATCGAATCCGTTGCCGGTTCGGCCCCATGGGAGCAATCGTGAAAAACAGCGTAGGCTGGCCCCGCCCGATCCGCCTCAGCCGAGCAGCGCCACCGCCTTGATCTGCGCCCATATCCGCCTGCCGGGGATGATCTCGAGCTGGTCGCAGGAGCGACGGGTGATGCGGGCGATCAGCGGGGTGCCTTCGGCATCGAGGCGCACCAGCACGTGGGCCTGGGTGTCGGCCTCGACCACCGCGCGGACCGTAGCGAGCAGCACGTTGGTGATGCTGGTGTCTTCGATGTAGCTGAGCGCCAGGCTGACGTCGCGGGCATGCACGCGCAGGCGCAGGCGGTGGCCGACCGGTTCCGGGCGGCGCGCGACCAGTACCGCGCCGCCGAGGAATTCGAGACGGGTGAGGTGGTAGTGGTCGTCGTGCTCGGTCACCACCGACTCGATGACTACCCCCGCATCCTCGCTGAAGGCGGTGGGCAGGTCGAGCCGCGCCAGGGTTTCCTGCAGCCCGCCCTGGGCGACCACCCGGCCCTGGTCGAGCAGCACCACATGGTCGGCGAGGCGCGCCACCTCGTCCGGCGAGTGGCTGACGAACAGCACCGGGATGTCCAGTTCGTCATGCAGGCGTTCGAGGTAGGGCAGGATCTCGTTCTTGCGCTTGAGGTCGAGCGCCGCCAGCGGCTCGTCCATCAGCAGCAGGCGCGGACTGGTAAGCAGTGCACGGGCGATGCCGACACGCTGGCGTTCGCCGCCGGACAGGCGGCCGGGCAGGCGTTCGAGCAGGTGGCCGATGCCGAGCAGCTCGAGCACCCGCTCCCAGGACACCCGCCGGGTTGCGGCGTCGACGCGGCGCATGCCGTATTCCAGATTGCGCCGCACCGTCAGGTGGGGGAACAGGCTGGACTCCTGAAACACATAGCCGAGGGCGCGCTTGTGGGTCGGCAAAAACATGCCGGCGGCGCTGTCCTGCCACAACTCGCCGTTGATCTCCAGGTGTGCCTCGGCCGCCCGCTCCAGGCCGGCGACGCAGCGCAGGAGGGTGGTCTTGCCGGAGCCGGAGTGGCCGAACAGCGCGGTCACACCACTCCCCGGCAGCTTCAGGTCGACATCCAGATCGAACCCCGAATAGCTCACCCGGAAACGGGCCCGGATGCCGCCCGCCGGCACGCGGGCCGAGACGGCCTTGGCGTTGGCAGCGGCGACCTCGAAGGCTGCGGTCATGGATGAACCTCCTGATGGATCAGCTCAGCCCCGCCTTGAAGCGGCGGCTGGAATAGAGTGCAAGCAGCACAAGGAAGGAAAACAGCACCATGCCCCCGGAAAGCCAGTGGGCCTGGGCGTACTCCATCGCCTCGACGTGGTCGAAGATCTGTACCGCTACGGTACGCGTCTTTTCCGGAATATTGCCGCCGATCATCAATACCACACCGAACTCGCCCACGGTATGGGCAAAACCGAGAATGGCGGCGGTGACGAAACCGGGCCGCGCCAGCGGCAGCACCACGGTGAAGAAAGTGTCCCAGGGACCGGCGCGCAGCGTCGAGGCCACCTCCAGCGGGCGCTCGCCGATCGCCTCGAAGGCATTCTGCAGCGGCTGCACGACGAAGGGCAGCGAATAGAACACCGACGCCACCACCAGGCCGGCGAAGGTGAAGGGCAGCGTGCCGAGGCCCAGGGACTGGGTCAGCTGACCGATGGGACCATGCGGCCCCATGGTCACTAGCAGGTAGAAGCCGAGCACGGTCGGCGGCAGCACCAGCGGCAAGGCCACCACCGCCCCGATCGCCCCCTTCAGGCGCGAACGGGTGCGCGCCAGCCACCAGGCGATCGGCGTGCCGATTATCAGCAGCAACAGGGTGGTCAGCGAGGCCAGCTCCAGGGTCAGGCGGATGGCGGCGAAATCGAGTGCGGACAGCGGCATTGCCTGGACCTCCAGCGCTTACAGGTCGTAACCGTAGGCCTTGATCACCTCGGCGGCCTTGGGCCCCTTGAGGTAATCGACCAGCGCCTGGGCCGCCGGGTTGTCCTTGCCCTTGGCGAGAATCACCGCGTCCTGGCGGATCGGTTCATGGAAGTTGGCCGGCACTATCCAGGCCGAACCGCCAGTGAGCTTGCCGTCCTTTGATACCTGCGACAGGGCGACTAAGCCGAGTTCGGCGTTGCCGGTAGCGACGAACTGATAAGTCTGGGTGATGTTGGTGCCCTCGACGTACTTCGGCGCGACCTGGTCGGTCAGGCCGAGCTTCGCCAGCACCTGGGTGGCGGCCAAGCCGTAGGGCGCGGTCTTAGGGTTGCCGATGGCCAGGTGCTTGAAGGCGTTCTTCTTCAGTACCTCGCCCTGATCATCCACGTAGCCGGGCTTGGCCGACCAGAGCGCCAGCCTGCCGAAGGCATAGGTGAAGCGCGACCCCGGAACGGTGGCGCCCTCCTTTTCCAGCCTCTCTGGAGTGCTGTCGTCGGCGGAGAGGAAGACCGCGAAGGGCGCGCCGTTGTGGATCTGGGTATAGAAACCGCCGGTCGGACCGAAGGAGGTGACTATCTTGTGGCCGGTGTCCTTCTCGAACTGGACGGCGATCTCCTTGATCGGCGCGGTGAAGTTGGCGGCGACGGCGATCTGCACCTCAGCGGCCTGGGCGGCGCAGGCAATCAGGCCGGCGCTCAGGGCGACGAACAGGCGGGATACTGAAAAGCTCATGGGACACTCCATGTGAAGGAAGAAAGCGGAAAACGGAACACTCAGCCGTAGGTGGCGAGGATGACGCTGGACGACTTGAAGAAGGCGCAGGCCTCCACCCCCGGAGCAAGGCCGAGGGCCTCGCAGCTGTCGGCGGTGACCACACAGGTCACACTGCGCCCGGATGGCAGCGCCAGGGTCACCTCGCTGTTCACCGGCCCCTCGTGGATCTCGACGACCTCGCCCCACAGCTGGTTACGCGCGGTGAGCTTGAGCGAGCGCTCGGTGGTGAGCATCACCGAGGAGGACTTGACCAGGGCGAAGACCTCCTTGCCCATGGCCAGCTCCAGGTTTTCCGCGCTGCCCTTGGTGATGATCGCGGCGATCTCGTTCTCGGCATCGAGGCGGATGCGCACTTCGTAGTCGACGCCGCCGACGCGCAGGCCGGTGATGGTGCCGGCAAACTGGTTGCGCGCACTGGTCTTCATGCTCATGGAGTGCATGAGGCGCTGGAAGGACTGGATGTCGCCGCCGGTCACCTCGTTGAGGCGCTCGGAGAGGCGGTCGAGGGCGTGCTGGTACTCGATCTCCAGGGCACGGTACATGGCGATGATGCGCCGGCCGTATTCGGTGAGCTGGGTGCCACCGCCCTGGCGGCCACCGGCGACCCGCACCACCAGGGGCTCGGGGGCGAGATTGTTCATGGTGTCGACGGCATCCCAGGCCGCCTTGTAGGAAAGCGGCACGGCCTTGGCGGCCCGGTTGATCGAGCCCTCGCGCTCGATCTGCTCGAGCAGGCGAATGCGGATATCGGAAAGGGCAGTACCGACATCGGTATCCAGGGACATGCGGGCAAGGAAGCGGGTGGCGGTCATCGTCTGTAGCCTGTAACTTATCTATCTACTTAGGTTTATATAAAGCAATTCGCATGCCAAATGGCACATGGTAATTGTGCCATGTCTACAATGGCTTTGCGTATAGTTTCGCCATGTACCACTTGTTGGCTTTCCGACAAGCTATGGTGCAAATGATATAACGATTGTTTCAAATCCTGCACGATACTGGAAAAGGAAAACAGCATGAAAATCAGTGCCCGCAACATCTTCAGCGGTACCGTCAGCACTCTAAAGGAAGGTGCGGTCAACGCCGAGGTGGACATCGTCCTGGGCGGCGGCGACAAACTCGCCGCCGTGGTGACCATGGAAAGCGCCAAGTCCCTGGAACTGGTCACCGGCAAGCCGGTAGTCGCCGTCATCAAGGCTCCCTGGGTTCTGCTGATGACCGACAGCAGCGGCTATCGCCTGTCCGCCCGCAACATCCTGACCGGCACCGTCAAGTCGATCGAGACCGGCGCGGTCAATGCCGAAGTCACCCTGGCCCTGCCGGGCGGCACCGAGATCACCGCCATGGTCACCAAGGAAGCCGTGGCCGAGCTGGGCCTGAAGCCGGGCGCCAGCGCCAGCGCGGTGATCAAGGCCTCCAACGTGATCCTCGGCGTCCCGGCCTGAGTCCGCACGCCCTCCCGCCTCAGGGCGGCGGATGGCATGGGGCGTGCTTGCAACAAGTACGCCTCGCCACGAATCTTTGCCATGCACGCCTTCACACTTCCGAGTTTCCTTCGCCGCTCCCGCCCGATCCGCCCGCTTCCGCCGGAGCGCCTGCACTTCCACCTGCGCAAGCGCCTGGCCTCAACCAGCGGCCCCATCGAACTCAATATCGAACTGGACCTCGAGCGCGGCGCAAGCCTCGCCCTGCTCGGCCCTTCCGGCAGCGGCAAGACCACCCTCTTGCGCCTGCTCGCCGGCCTGCAGCCGGCGGATGCCGGGCACATCGCCGCCTTCGGGCAGCTCTGGCTGGACAGCGCCTGCGGCATCGACCGCCCGCCCCGGAAGCGCCGCGCCGGGCTGGTCTTCCAGGATTACGCGCTGTTTCCCAACATGAGCGTGCAGGGCAACGTGCGCTTCGCCCTGCCCGCCGGTACGCCCGCCCGGCGCGCCGACGAACTGCTGGAACTGGTCGGCCTCGCCGGCCTCGCCAACGAGCGGCCGGCGCGCCTGTCCGGCGGCCAGCAGCAACGCCTGGCGCTGGCCCGCGCCCTGGCCGCGGAGCCGGACCTGCTGCTGCTCGACGAACCGCTCTCGGCCCTCGACGGCACCCTGCGCCGCGAGCTGCAGGACGCCCTGGCGTCCTTGCGCGAGCACCAGCGCACCACCCTGGTGCTGGTCACCCACGACCCCGGCGAGGCCCTGCGTCTGTGCGAGCGCGCCGTGCTGCTGGAGGCCGGCCGGGTGGTCGCCGATGCGGCGCCGGCCCGGCTGTTCGGCGCCGGGCGCTTTCCCGACGCGGAGAGCCGCCTGATTCTCGCCGGCCGGGTGATCGAGCGCGTCAGCGCCGCCGACGGCAGCCCGCTCTACCGCATCGAGGCCGAGGGCCGCACCTGTCTTGCCAGCGCCGCCTCCGGCGCCTGCCTGGCGCCGGGCGACAGCGTGCTGGTCAGTGCCGGGGACTGGCTGGCGAGTCCGCTCGGCAGCCCGTGCTGAGCGCCGGCGGCGCCTTCGCCAGGCCGTAGATCCAGGGGCCGCCGGCCTCGGCATTGGCGGCGGCGAGATCGGCCTGCCCGGCGGGCGAGACCAGGTAGTCCACCACCCGCCGGGCGCCTTCGCGCGCTGCGGCAGAGGCCGGATGGGCAGGGCCCGGCTCCAGCGCGACATAGGCCCGACGCATCTGACGGTCGCCGCGCAGCAGAATCTCCAGGCCCTCGCCGTGCAGCTTGCCGAAGGCCGCCGGAATCCCGCCGACGACCACGTAGGCCCGCTGCCGGGCAGCCTGGGCGAGGATCGCCTGCGGACGCTCGCCCTCGTCGAGCAGTACCCAGTCCGCCGCCGGGCGGATGCCAGCCTGCTTCCACAGGCGCTGGACGATCTCGTGGCTGCCGGCATCACGGAAGGCGACGAAGGGCGCGCGCGCCGCGGCGATGCGCCGGAAGGCCTCGGCGCCGTCCGCCGCCTCGCGGATCCCGGCCGGGTCGTCGGCGGGACCGACCAGGACGTGCTCGTTGAAGCCCCACACCTGCATGCGCCCGCCGTGTCCCGCCGCCTGCAGGGCGAAGGTCTCGCTGCCGCCGTGGATCAGCAAGAGCTCGGCCTCGCCGCGGACGAAGCGCGGCACTATGGCCTCCTTGTTCGCCACCGCGACCAGCTCCAGGCGGACTCCGCTGGCTGCCTCCAGACGCGCCCGCAGCCGCTCGCCGACGCCGCTCAGCTGGATGCCGCCGACCATGGCCAGGCGCAGCGGCTCGTCGGCCCGCACGCCCGGCGCCAGCCCCAGCAGCAGGCCGAACAGCAGAGGCCCGTACTTGGCGAAGCCCCTGCCGCGGCGGGGCTGCATATTCTTCTTCTGCATGCTCTTCTCCGCTGCTCGTTCAGAACTCGTAGGCCAGCTTGGCCATCAGCGTGCGCGGCGCACCCGGGAAGAAGCTGCTGCCGTTGTTGGTCTCGTTGGCGTTGTTGAAGCCGATGTAGCGCTTGTCGAACAGATTGATCACCGCCAGGTTCGCCTGCAGCCTGCCACGGCTGACTGGCACGCGATAGGCGAGGTCGAGGTTGGTCACGCTGTAGGCGGCCATCGTCTGGGTGTGCTCGACATTGGCGTAGCGCCGGCCCATGTAGTGCAGCACCGGCGACAGGGTGAAGCGGCCGCGGGTCCAGGAGGCGCCGAGGGTGGCCATGCGCCGGGGCACGTCGGGCAGTTGCTCGCCCTCGGTATCCAGGGTGGTATTCGCACCGGTCTGCAGGTCGTCGTCGAACTCCGCGCGGATCCAGCTCAGGTTGCCGAACAGGTTCAGCCCGGGCAGCGCCTCCCAGCCCCCGGCCAGCACCAGGCCGAAGCGCCGCGCATCGGCGATGTTCTGGGTATACGAGGCCTTGTACTCCGGGTCATAGAGGGAGACCCCCTTGTTCTTGTACCGGGTGTAGAACAGCAGCGGCTCGAGATAGCCGTGGGCGAGATTGAAGCGCACGGCGAGGTCGATGCCGTCGGCGACTTCCATCTCGCTGTCGCTCCACAGCTGCTGCTTCGACACGCCGGAGACCACCGGCGAATGGAAGGCGTCGAAGGCCGGCGTGCCCAGGTTGCGCCCGGCCGAGGCGCGCAGCTCGATCATCGGACTCAGTTGGTAGCGCAGCGCCAGGTAGGGCGCCCACTCCTCGAGGATGCTGCTGTCGACGCTGCGCGACGCCACCTCGCCCCGCGACCGGTCGAGGGCGTCCTCGTAGGACAGATCGCCGACTCCCGCAGGGTCGTAGTACTTGATCGAGGGCAGCACGTCGCGCACGTAGCGCACCCCGGCCTTGACGTTGAGGGCGCCGAAATCGCGCTCGGCGACGGCGAACAGATTGTGCAGGTCGTGCCGGTGGTCGACGTCGGCCAGCATGCTCCACTTGGAGAAGGTCAGGCCGCCGGAGGCGTTCGGCGTGTAGTCCTTCCAGCGCGTCGCCGGCGCCGGCGGCTCGCTGGACACCCAGCCGTAGCCGAAGGTCAGCCCGGTGCCGGCCAGCCTGGTGTGCAGCTCGGCGATCGCCCCGTAGGTCTTCTGGTCGATCCGCCACTTGCGCACGACGTTGCCGCTGGCATACAGGTACTCGCCGTCCTCCTTGCTGTAGAAGGGCTTGAACACCAAGCGGGTGTCGGCGCCCAGCGCATAATCGAACTCGGCGAAGGCCGCGCTGGTGTTGAATGCCTGGCGGTTGTAGCCCTGCCAGTTGGCCAGCGCCGCGGCGCCCTTGCCGGTGGGGCTTTCGTCGTAGTCGATCTCGTCGTAGCGCGACTGGTCCTTCGACTGCTCGAAGGTCAGGCCCTTGTAGTTGTCCGCGGCCATCTCGTTGTGGCCGGCGAAGAACTTCATGTCCAGCGCGCCGAGCACCTGGGTCAGGCCCAGGGCGAAGGTGTCGCGGCGCTTGGGCGACTGCCCGCTGCCCCGCCACTTGTCGGCACCGGTCTTGGAGGCCGACAGGAACAGCGCGCTGTCGCTGGCCAGCCGGCCGGTGTCGAGGCGCACGAAGCGGCGGCGGAAGTCCTCCTCGCCCACCCCCAGGGACACCACACCGCCCGCCTCGGCCTTGGGCCAGAGGATGCGCGTGTCGAGCTGGCCGGAACTGTCGTAGAGGGAGAAGCGGTCGGGCGCGACCGGGCCCTGGGCGAGCGAAACGCCGGCGATGTTCTCGGCATCGAGCAGGAACAGGTACCCAGGCCCCGGTCCCGGCCCGTTGAGCGGCATGCCTTCGACCGTGCCGTTGGCGCCGTGGGTCGCCATCTCCCCGCGCACCCGCAGCCCCTTGTTGCCGCCCTGCTGGTTGACCAGCCCCCAGGCATCGGTGCTGTGCACCTGCACGGCCGGCAGCCGGGAAACCATCGAATAGGGATTGCTGCCGCCCTTGCCGCCGAACAGCTCGATGCCCTCGCGGCCGACGCGGTACAGCGTCGAGGGCGAGTCGGGGTCCGAGTCGAACCAGGGCGCCTGCGACGCGTCCGCCTCGCCGGTCACCAGCATCGGCGGCAGCGTCTCTTCGGCCGGAACGACGCCGCAGGCCAGCGCCGACAGCAGGGCGGCGCAACAGCGCGGGAACGCGGGGCGCCAGCCGGCAGGCGGCGCATGGACGGGGAAGTGCTTCATGGGACTCTTTCTCTGGTCGTGCAGGAATTGCCGGCGCCGGCACGGCGCCGTGATTGAAAAGCCAGGGAATCGGGGAGGGTCGC
This sequence comes from Azotobacter armeniacus, assembly GCF_054779355.1. NCBI lineage: Bacteria > Pseudomonadati > Pseudomonadota > Gammaproteobacteria > Pseudomonadales > Pseudomonadaceae > Azotobacter > Azotobacter armeniacus. Next base: position 43,403 of record NZ_BAAGYK010000105.1, on the reverse strand, counting down.
CGGCCGCTATAGGGCTCCCAGCCGGCGCAGCACGGCGAACAGCGCGAGGGAGATCAGGCCGAGCAGCAGCGACAGCACGGCGGCGCGCTCGAACTCGCCGCCGCCGACCGCGTTGAAGATCTCCAGCGACACCGTGGTGGTGCGCCCGGAGACGTTGCCGCCGAGCATCAGGGTGATGCCGACCTCGCCGAGCGAGCGCCCGAGGCCGAGCACCAGGCCGGCGGCCAGCGGCCCGCGGATATTCGGCAGCAGCACGCGCAGGAAGATTTCCAGCTCGCCCTTGCCGAGCACCCGGGCCGCCTCGCCGAGGCGCGCGGAGAGGCTTTCCAGCGCCGACTGCACCGGCTTGACCACCAGCGGCAGGCCGGCGACCAGCGAGGCGATCAAAACACCCCAGAAGGAGAACACCACCTCCACGCCCCAGGTCTCGCCCAGCCAGACGCCGAGCGGGCCGCGCCGGCCGAACAGCATCAGCAGCAGGAAGCCGGTGGCGACCGGCGGAAACACCAGCGGCAGGGTCACCAGTGCATCGACCAAACCGCGCCCGGCCCAGCCCGGCCGTGCCAGGGCATAGCCCAGCGCCAGGCCGAGCAGCAGATGCAGCGCCAGGCTGGCCAGAGCCACCTCGGCGGTCAGCCGCAGGGCATCGGCGACCAGCGGCTCGGCGAGCACGCCGGCCAGCGACCGCAGCGGCTCGCTCACAGGCCGTGCCGGGTCAGGATGGCCCGGGCCTCGGGGCTGGCCAGGTACTCGGCCAGCGCCTTGACGCCGGGCAGGCTCTCGCGCCCTTCGACGACACCGGCGACGATGCGGATTTCGTCGTGCAGCGCCGGGTCGATCTCGACGAAACCGCCGATGCGCTCGCGCACGCCGAGGGCGTCGGTGAGATTGACGAAGCCGGCATCGACCTCGCCGCTGACCAGATAGGCGGAGACCTGCGGCACGTTGGCCACCATGAGCAGCCGGCCCTCGAGCCTTTGCGCCAGCCCACTGCGCGCGAGGAACTGGCTGGCGGCCTTGCCGTAGACTGCTTGACGCTCGTCCGGCAGGGCGATGCGGGCGAATGTCGGATCGACGAGATCCTCGGGCTTCGCCAGCGTCCAGCCCGTCGGCCAGGCCAGCACCAGACGGCCACGTCCGGCCGGCAGATAGCGGGCGAAGGCGATCTGCCCGGCGCCTTCGAGGAAAGCCTGATCGCCGAACACCAGGGCCACCTTGTCGCTCTGGCGGGCCTGCGCCAGCACTTGGCCCATGTTGCCGAAGAAGGGCTCGATGCGGATCCCGCTGCGGCGCTCGAAGGCGGCGGCCAGTTCGCCGACCGGGCGCTTGTAGCCAGCCCCGGCGGCGATGGTCAGGGATTCGGCGGCAGAGGCCGGCAGAGCCCCGATAACGGACAGGCAGGCCAGCGCCAGCCAGAGGCGAAGCCCGCGCGCACGGCGACGGAGTGCGCAGTCAGCGGCCAGCGCGAGAAGGGTGGACAGATTCATGCTGTCATGGCTCCTATTTTCTATATATATAGAAATACAAGGCATATGACATGCCATTGGGCAGCAATCACGGTGAGAAAAATAAAATATTAAAAATCAATTACTTATATAGAAAAAGAATCGGCCTGCAGCCAGGCTTCGCTCGAAAATCGAAAATTGTTATATGCACAACAATACATATAAATAAAATGTCGGGAACTCGACAGGCGGGCGCAAGCCGCCCAGGCCAGGCGTCGGGCGCGCCGGTCACAGGCAGAGGGGGACGATAAGGGGAGATCCTGGCACACAGGAACATTGCGGCGGGAAAGGCGGCAGCGCATGGCGCACCGGCCGCACGTTCAAGGCGAAGCGGTAGGCGGGATGACAGGACACCAGAAGCGAGGGAAAGGGAAAGCCGGGTGGTTCCCCTCCCCCGACCGCGGGAGAGGAGGAAAACCCGTGCATGCCGTCAGCAGGCCGGCTCGACGGCGTGCAGGCGAGTGAGGCGCGGCGTTAGTGCTGGTGCCCTTCCCCGCCGCAGGAGTGCTCGTCGTGCGGCTTGCCGGGCGGCAGCTCATTGGCCAGCCAGGCCTTGACCGCCTGCTCCGGGTCGCTCTCGCCGGTGGTGAGCAGAGTCACCCCGCGTTCGCCGAGGCGGCGGATGACCCCCTCGCCGGCGGTCGCGGCGATGGCCAGATCCATGCCATGCAGCGGATGGCGCTCGGGGTAGTCGGTGACGTGCCAGTTGTGCAGGACAGCCTGCTCTTCCAGCTCGATGGCGTAGATGTGCACCGGCGCCTGGCCGGGCCAGACGTCGAACACCACCCAGCGCTGGGCACGCCCGGCATGGTCGGCCACGCGGCCCTGGCGATCGACCGCCACGGCAATCAGTCGACGTTCTTCGCTCATGCCTTGGCCGCCTCTTCCTCGTCATCGGAAACGGAGAAGCGCACGCGCTCCTCGGCGGCGACGCCGAGGAGCTTGGCCAGCCACGGCGGCGGCGAGCCGGCCATGACCGACTGCAGCTCGGCGACGGCCTCGAGCGCCGCACCGCCCTTGGGCTTCTTCAGCGGATGGATGCCGGCCCTGACCACCTTGGCTGCCGCCGGTCCGCCAATGGACACCACGTAGAGCACCTGACAGTCCTGGATCTGCTCGACACGCCAGGCGTTCTTGTCCTCGGCCAATGCCGCGTCCAGGGTCGAACGGATGTCGACCAGCGCCTTCTCCTTGGCGCTCACCTGATAGACGAGAAAGCGCAGGCAGGAGCCGAAGTGCCCGTCCAGCTGCTCGCCGTTGTTGGAGGCAATGGCTACGCGGATCGAGCCTTCCGGCATGCGCTCCAGCTTCACCGGCTGGGGCAGGCTGTCGACCTCGGTCTCGCCCCAGAGGATACGTACCGCATCCTTCAGCGCCGTCATGGGGGTGTCGAGCATGTCGACATCTTCCTCGGAGCCGGCCAGACCGATCTTCAGGTCGGTGACGCTCACACCTTGCAGGCTCTCCTCGGTCAGCGGACCATCGATCTGCTGGTGCAGGATTTCCAGCAGCTGGCCGACCGTGGTACCGGGCAGAGCCCTGGCAGCCAGGGCAATGCGCAGGGCAGTTTCGCGACTCATGTTCACGGGGGTTACCATAAGCGGCCTCCTGGGCGACTGAACTCAATCGTCATCATCGTCGTCATCGTCATCCACCCGCGTGATGCGCTGGTAGACCTCCACGCGGTCGCCTTCCTTGAGCGGACTGTCCAATTTGACGAACTTGCCGAATACCCCGACCTTCTGCTTCTTCAGGTCGATGTCCGGGCAGCAGCGCAGCAGTCCGGACTGCTCGATCGCCTGCTCCACGCTGCAGCCATCCTCCACCTTGCAGCTGAGCTGGAGGGGCTTGGCCGGATCGGCGTATACCACTGAAACTCTCATCTTGACGTCACTCCTCGGCCAGGATCACTGCAGAACCACCAGCTCGCCATGGGTCTCCTGCCGCCGTTCGGCGCGCTTGCGGTCGATCACCCGCTTGGCGGCCAGCAGGAAGCCCAGGACGATGAAGGCGCCCGGCGGCAGGATGGCCAGCAGAATGCCCTGGAAGTCGGGCAGCACGGTGATCTCCAGCCACTCGAAATGCGGGCCGAGCAGCGAGGATGCCTGGGCGAACAGGGTGCCGCTGCCAAGGATCTCGCGGATGCCGCCGATCACCACCAGCACCCAGGTGAAGCCGATGCCCATGCCGGCGCCGTCGAGCATCGAGGGGATCACCGGGTTCTTGGTGCAGAAGGACTCGGCACGGCCGAGTACCGCGCAGTTGGTCACGATCAGCGCGATGAACAGGCCAAGTACCTTGTACATCTCGTGCATCCAGGCATTCATCGCCATGTCGATCAGGGTCACCACGCCGGCGATCACGCCAATCATCACCGGGTTGCGCACTTCCGGGGAAATGGTGTGGCGCATCGCCGAGATGATCGCGTTGGTGCAGATCAGCACCAGGGTGGTGGCCAGGCCCATACCCAGGCCGTTGGTAGCGGTGGTGGTCACCGCCAGCGCCGGGCAGAGCGCGAGCATCTGCACCAGGGCGACGTTGTAGTCCCACAGGGCCGAGTTGAAATAGTGCCACGGCACCTTCTTCTTTTCCGGTGCACTGGCGACGGGTGCTGCGCATTCACTCATGGTTAGGCTCCTCTTACTCGGCTTTCAGCTGCTCGGCATGCCGGACCTGGAACTGCAGGCCCTGGAGCACGCTCTTGACCACGGCACGCGGGGTGATGGTGGCGCCGGCGAACTGGTCGAACTGGCCGCCGTCCTTCTTCACCTTCCACTTTTCCAGCGCGGTGTTTTCCAGGGAGAGGCCGTCGAAGACCTTGATCCAGTCGCTGCGCGAGGCCTCGATCTTGTCCGCCAGGCCGGGGGTTTCCTTGTGCGCCAGCACCCTCACGCCGAGGATCTTGCCCTGGGCGTCGAGGGCGACCATCTGGTCGATAGGACCGCCATAGCCGATGTTGCTGACCTGGAAGACCACCGCGGTGAGCTTGCCCTGCAGGCGCGCCGGATAGACCTCGACCTCGCCGAGGTCCGAATCCTGCACCTTGAAGCCGTCGGACAGCGGATTGTTGTCGTACAGCGCATCGGGCAGCACCTGGCGCAGCATGGCCAGGCGGTCCTCCAGCATCTGGGCGGCGATGGTGCTGTGGGTCAGGGCGTTGGCGACCAGCAGAGTCAGGGCCACCAGGGCGCAGATCAGGCCCAGCGACAGGCTCTGGTAAGCCACCAATGGGCGCCAGCGCTCCAGGCGTTCGAGGAGCGAGGGTTTGCCCGCGACCGTCTCGGCGGGCGCGGTGGCCTCCTCGGCCGGGGTCATAGTCGTCTGGTTCATACCTTGTCCACCTCTTTAACCTGACTGGTCCACTTGGCGGCGATCAGCGGCTTGCCCCGTGCGTTGCGGCCGTAGGCGCGCGGCCGCCAGTACCGGTCGATCAGCGGGGTCAGCGAGTTCATGAAAAGCACCGCGAAGGCCACAGCCTCGGGGAAGCTGCCCCAGGCGCGGATCACGAAGATCAGCACCCCGCAGCCGACGCCGAAGATCAGTCGCCCTGTGCGGCTGATCGGCGAGGTGACCGGATCGGTGGCGATGAAGAAGGCGCCCAGCAACAGGCCGCCGGAGGTCAGGTGATAAAGGCCGCCGGCATAGCGCTCGGGGTTGATCAGATAGGCGAGGGTCGCCATCGCCAGCACGGTTGCCAGCATGGAAACCGGGATCTCCCAGTGAATGATGCGGCGCAGCACCAGCCAGAGGCCGCCGACCAGCAGCAACAGTTCAGAGGTCTCGCCGAGGCTGCCGGCGGTGCTGCCGAACAGCGCCGAGAGCAGGAGGAAGTCGCTGGAGAGGATTTCCTCGGCGCTGCGGTTGAGGGTCAGCTCGGTCTTCAGGTTGCCCAGCGCGGTAGCGCCGGTCATGCCGTCGGCCAGCGGGGCGCCGCCGAAGGTGATCGCCAGGCTGTCGAGGAAACCCGGAGCCGACGCCGAAAACAGCGGGCTGGGCAGCGCCCAGGTGGTCATCTGCAGCGGGAAGGCGATCAGCAGGGCGACGCGCGCCAGCATGGCCGGGTTGAAGATGTTCTGGCCGATGCCCCCGTACAGCTGCTTGCCGATGCCGATGGCGAAGACGCTGCCGCCGACGCCGATCCACCAGGGTGCCCACGGCGGCAGGGAAATCGCCAGCAGCCAGCCGGTGAGCAGGGCCGAGCCGTCCAGCAGGCGGCGCATGGGCTGACCCAGCAGGCGCAGGCAGACCGCCTCGGTGGCCAGGGCGCTGATACAGGTGACCAGCCACAAGTTGATCGCCGGCCAGCCAAACATCACCAGGCCGAACAGGGTAGCCGGCAAAAGTGCCAGACACACGTCCAGCATGATGCGGTTGACCGAGGAGCGGTCGTGGGCAAACGGCCCTGCCGCGACGCTGATGGTGCTCATGACTCTACCTCATTGCTCGACTTGGCGGCCTTCGCCTTCGCTGCCTTGGCTGCCTTGGCCGCCTCCTTGGCGGCTTTGGCGGCTGCCTTGGCGGCCTCTTCTTCTGCCAGACGCGCGGCGCGGGCCTCGGTCTGACGCTTGATATGGTCGGTCTTGCGCGCCGCGCTGCGGCGTTCGTCCTGCTGGCCCTTGGCATACTGGAAGTAGTGCACCAGCGGGATGTGCGAGGGGCAGACGTAAGAGCAGCAGCCGCAGAGGATGCAATCGCGCAGGCCGTATTCGCTGGCCCCGTCGTAGTCGTCGACGCGGGCACGGACGGCCATGTCCAGGGGCGCCAGGCCCATCGGGCAGGCGTCCACACAGCTCGCGCAGCGGATGCACGGCGCCGGATCCTTGTTCGGCAGCTCGTGCTGGGCCAACGCCAGCAGGCCGGTGGCGCCCTTGATCACCGGCACCTGGGTGGAGGGCAGCACGGAGCCCATCATCGGCCCGCCGAGCAGCAGCTGGTCGGGGGTGCCGATCAGGCCGCCGCAGGCGTCGAAGAGCGCCTGGGCCGGCGTGCCGATCAGCACATCGAGATTCTGCGGAGTCTTCACGCAGGCACCGGAGACGGTGACCACCCGCGAGATCAGCGGACGGCCGTAACGCAGGGCCTGCTGGATGGCGTACACGGTACCGGCGTTGTGCACCAGCACGCCGACGTCGGTACTGCGTCCGCCGGCCGGCACTTCGCGGCCGGTGACCGCCTGGATCAGCTGCTTGGCCGAACCCATGGGATAGAGCGCCGGCACCGCCACCACCTCGACGGCGCCGAAGTGCTCGGCGGCCGCCCGCATGGCGGCCAGGGCCTCGGGCTTGTTGTCCTCGATGGCGATGACCACGCTGTAGGCGCGCAGGATGTGCTGGATCAGCCGGGCGCCGTCGACGACGGCCTCGGCGCGCTCGCGCATGATCCGGTCGTCGCAGGTCAGGTAGGGCTCGCACTCGCTGCCGTTGACCACCACGGTCTTGATCTCGTGGCGGGTGCCCTGCTTGAGCTTGACCGCCGCCGGGAAGATGGCCCCGCCGAGGCCCACGATGCCGGCCTGGGCGACGCGCTCGGCGAGCACCAGCGGGTCCTCGGCGAACGGATCGGCGGGCACCTCCAGATCGATCCAGCGATCCTCGCCGTCGCACTCGAGAACGATGCCGTTGGCGGTAAGGCCGGACGGGTGCGGCGCCGGGATCGGCCCCACGGCGACGATGCGCCCGGAGCTGGGCGCGTGTACCGGAGCGGAGACTTCCGAGGGCGGGACGGCCAGCAACTGGCCCTTGAGCACCGTGTCGCCGACCTTGACCAGCGGCAGGGCTTCGGCCCCAGCATGCTGGCGCAGTGGCAGGTAGAGGCGCGGAGGCAGCGGCAGGCTGCCGATGGGCAGCGTCGCCGAAAGGTCCTTGTGGGCAGCCGGATGGATGCCGCCGCGGATACTGGAAAGGTTGAAGAACATGCGAAGGCTCCGTAATCGACTCAGGCGGCGGCGGGCTTGTTCCAGCGCCAGGTGTCCAGGGTCTGCTCCTGCGGGACCAGGAGGACGCAATCTTCCGGACAGGCGTCACGGCACTTGCCGCAACCGGTGCAGGCATCCTCCAGCACCACGTGGATCTGTCCGCTGGCGCCGACGATGGCGTCGGTGGGACAGGCACGGTAGCAGCGGGTGCAGCCGATGCACTCCGAGGCCACGACCTGTGCCATCAGGGGGGCGGCCATCTGGCTGGTATCCAGGGTCACGCCGAGAATCGCGGCGAGCCTCTCGGCCAGGGCCACGCCGCCGGGCGGGCAGCAGGTGACTTCGGCGGTCCCCTCGACCATCGCCACGGCGGCGGCGCCGCAGCCGGGGAAGCCGCATTGCCCGCACTGACTGCCCGGCAGCAGTTCCCCGACCTCCTTGATCAGGGGGTTTTCGTCGGTCACCGCGAACTTGCGCGCCGCGTACCCCAGGCCACCGCCCAGGAGCACGCCCATCAGTGCCAGTGCCAGAGTTGCCACTACCATAATTTGCCCTCCTCTCGTCGCCGGCTGCGCCGGCCGTCCAGTGTCAGAATCAGATCAGGCCGCCGAAGCCCATGAAGGCCAGCGCCAGCAGGCCGGCGGTGACGAAGGCGATCGGCGGACCGGAAAAGGCGGCCGGCACATTGGCCAGGGCCAGGCGCTCGCGCAGACCGGCGAAGATGATCATGATCAGCGAGAAGCCCAACCCCGAGCCCAGGCCGAACAACGCAGCCATGGTCAGGTCGTGGCCTTCGCGCACGCTGAGCAGCGGCACGCCGAGCACGGCGCAGTTGCTGGTGATCAGCGGCAGGTAGATGCCCAGCGAGCGGTGCAGCGGCGGACTGATCTTGCGGATGATCAGCTCGATGAGCTGTACCATGCCGGCGATGACCACGATGTAGGCGAGGATGCGGATGAAGCCGATGTCCAGCGGCAGTAGCACATAGTGTTCGAGCAGCCAGCTGCTGGCGCCACCGAGGGTCATGACCAGGGTGGTGGCCACGGCCATGCCGATCGAGGGGTCGAGCTTGCTTGACACGCCCATGAACGGACACAGACCCAGAAAGCTCACCAGCACCACGTTGTGAACCAGCACGGTGCCCAACAGAAACAAAATGTACTCCATAGCGACCTCACCCACTCGGCTGAACCTTGTCGATGCACCTTTGTCGGGCGCAACTCTGTTGCCGAGTGTTTGTGCATCAAGCATGCCACTGCTCGAAATTTACACAGCCGCGCCTTGCAAGCCCCGAAAAAATTGACCTAAATCAATGAACAGCTTCGCCATGCCGGCCGCCTATCCACCCGGCGCACCCGGTTTTGTAAGGTTTGTGACAGCTCGTTACGGTGCCTGCCGCCCAGCTTGTGCGCTTTCGCACAGCTAGAGAGCGATTAGCTGGAAACCCGTTGTTCCACGGTTTTCCCCGAGCCACTAGGCGTGCCTGGGCATTCGATGTACGGCACAGGATTTGCAAATTTTTTTCAGGCCAAACGCGCCATTCCGGCAGACGCGCACTCCGCGCTCGCCGGTTCCCTTGGACAGACGAGGCACAGCATGACCCCGGCCAACCCGACCCTGAGCAACGAGCCGCAAGCGCCTCATGCCGAGAGCGACGAGCTGCTCCCCGCAATATTCCGCCAGACGGTGGAGCATGCACCCATCGCCATCTCCATCACCGACCTCAAGGCCAACATCCTTTATGCCAACCGCGCCTTCCGCACCCTCACCGGCTACGACAGCGAGGAAGTGCTCGGCAAGAACGAATCGATGCTCTCCAACGGCACCACGCCGCGCCTGGTCTACCAGGCGCTGTGGGGCCGGCTGGCGCAGAAGAAGCCCTGGTCCGGCGTGCTGGTCAACCGGCGCAAGGACCGCAGCCTGTACCTGGCCGAACTGACCGTGGCGCCGGTGCTCAACGAGGCCGGCGAAACCATCTACTACCTGGGCATGCACCGCGACACCAGCGAGCTGCACGAGCTGGAACAGCGCGTCAACAACCAGCGCCTGATGATCGAGGCGGTGGTCAACTCTGCGCCGGCGGCGATGGTCGTGCTCGACCGCCTGCACCGGGTGGTGCTGTCCAACCCGAGCTTCTGCCGCCTGGCACGCGACCTGGCCGAGGACGGCCGCAGCGAGAGCCTGGTGACGCTGCTGCGGGAAAACCTCGCCATCCCCTTCGAGGCGCTGGAGAGCAAGGGCACCGCCTTTTCCGGCAAGGAGATCTCCTTCGACCTGGGCGGCCGCGCGCCGCGCTGGCTGTCCTGCCACGGCCGGGCCATCCACATCGAGGACGAGCAGGCCCACGTGTTCTTCGCCCCCACCGAGGAGCGCTACCTGCTACTGACCATCAACGACATCTCCGAGCTGCGCCAGAAGCAGCAGGACTCGCGGCTCAACGCACTGAAGGCGCTGATGGCCGAGGAGGAGCTGCTGGAGGGCATGCGCGAGACCTTCAATGCCGCCATCCACCGCCTGCAAGGGCCGGTCAACCTGATCAGCGCGGCGATGCGCATGCTCGAGCGGCGCCTCGGCGACCAGGCCGGCAACGATCCGGTGCTGAGCGCCATGCGCGAGGCCAGCGCCGCAGGCATGGAGGCGCTGGACAACCTCAGCGGCTCGATTCCGGTGCGCCAGGGCGAGACCAAGATGCCGGTCAACCTCAACCAGCTGATCCGCGAGGTGATCACCCTGTGCACCGACCAGCTGCTGGCCCAGGGCATCGTCATCGACTGGCAGCCGGCACTGCGCCTGCCTTGGGTGATGGGTGCGGAAAGCGGCCTGCGCAGCATGATCAAGCACCTGATCGACAACGCCATCGAGTCCATGAGCCAGAACCAGGTCAGTCGCCGCGAGCTGTTCATCAGCACCCGGGTGGAGAACCATCTGGTGCGCATGGAGATCACCGACAGCGGCCCGGGCATCCCGTCCGACCTGGTGCTGAAGGTGTTCGAGCCGTTCTTCAGCACCAAGCCGCCGCATCGCGTCGGGCGCGGCATGGGCCTGCCGATGGTCCACGAGATCGTCTCCAAGCACTCCGGCATGGTGCATGTCGACACCACCTATCGCGAGGGCTGCCGGATCATCGTCGAGCTGCCCTTCTCGGCCTCCACTTGAACAGCGACAGGGAATGCCCATGAATGCACCCATCCCTCAGCGCTCGACCAAACAGACCCAGGTCGAACTCTATGACCTTCAGTTGCAGGCCTTGGCGAGCATCGCCCGCACGCTCAGCCGGGAGCAGCAGATCGAGGAGCTTCTCGAGCAGGTCCTGGCGGTGCTGCACAACGACCTCGGGCTGCTGCACGGCCTGGTGACCATTTCCGATCCGGAGCACAGCGCCCTGCAGATCGGCGCCATCCACACCGATTCGGAAGCGGTCGCCCAGGCCTGCGAAGGCGTGCGCTACCGCAGCGGCGAAGGCGTGATCGGCAACGTACTCAAGCACGGCAACAGCGTGGTCCTCGGGCGCATCTCCGCCGACCCGCGCTTTCTCGACCGCCTGGCGCTGTACGATCTGGAAATGCCGTTCATCGCCGTGCCGATCAAGAACCCCCAAGGCAGAACCATCGGCGTGCTGGCGACCCAGCCGGACTGCCGCGCCGACGAGCACATGCCCGCGCGCACGCGCTTCCTGGAGATCGTCGCCAACCTGCTGGCGCAGACCGTGCGCCTGGTGGTGAACATCGAGGACGGCCGCGAGGCCGCCGACGAGCGCGACGAACTGCGCCGCGAGGTGCGCGGCAAGTACGGCTTCGAGAACATGGTGGTGGGCCACACCCCCTCCATGCGCCGGGTGTTCGACCAGATCCGCCGGGTCGCCAAGTGGAACAGCACCGTGCTGGTCCTCGGCGAATCCGGCACCGGCAAGGAGCTGATCGCCAGCGCCATTCACTACAACTCGCCGCGCGCACACCGCCCGCTGGTGCGCCTGAACTGCGCAGCGCTGCCGGAAACCCTGCTCGAATCCGAGCTCTTCGGCCACGAGAAGGGCGCCTTCACCGGCGCGGTGAAGCAGCGCAAGGGGCGCTTCGAGCAAGCCGACGGCGGCACCCTGTTCCTCGACGAGATCGGCGAGATCTCGCCGATGTTCCAGGCCAAGCTGTTGCGCGTACTGCAGGAAGGCGAACTCGAGCGGGTCGGCGGCAACCAGACGGTGCGGGTCAACGTGCGCATCGTCGCCGCCACCAACCGCGACCTGGAAAGCGAGGTGGAGAAGGGCAAGTTCCGCGAGGACCTCTACTACCGCCTGAACGTCATGGCCATCCGCATCCCGCCGCTGCGCGAGCGCACCGCCGATATTCCGGAACTGGTGGAATTTCTCCTCAGCAAGATCAGCCGCCAGCAGGGTCGCCCGCTGACCGTCACCGACAGCGCTATCCGCCTGTTGATGAGCCACCGCTGGCCGGGCAATGTGCGCGAGCTGGAGAACTGCCTGGAGCGCTCGGCGATCATGAGCGAGGACGGCACCATCACCCGCGACGTGGTCTCACTGACCGGGGTCGACAACGAGACTCCGTCGCTCGCCGCCCCGCTGCCCGAGATCAACTTCGCCGACGAGAGCCTGGACGACCGCGAGCGAGTGATCGCCGCCCTCGAACAGGCCGGCTGGGTGCAGGCCAAGGCCGCGCGCCTGCTGGGCATGACGCCGCGGCAGATCGCCTACCGCATCCAGACCCTCAACATCCACATGCGCAAGATTTGACGGGAACCCCCGGCAATGGATGGCCGGCCCCCCTCCCTTTCCCCGAATCCGTCCGCTGCGGACCTCCGCTCACGACGGGAGCCGCCGGCCCCCTCCCTGGCCGTTTCGCTTGTCGCTTGTCGTACAGAAGCGCCCGCATGGCTGTTCGGATTTGTCCGTTGCGCGACAAACCGGGCCCCATATTTTCAACTAAATCCTTTAAAAACAGTAATTTAATTAATCGGCACGGGTATTGCTCAACTCCTGTGGTAAAGACTCTCTCAGCCGGAGACAGACCATGGAACTGAGCGTACTTGAGCAAAACAATGGGGGGCAGCACAGCGCTGGCGGCTGCTCCTCAAGTAGCTGCGGCAGCACGAACGATCAGCTCTCCCACCTGCCGGAAAATATTCGCGAGAAGGTGCACAACCATCCCTGCTACTCGGAAGAGGCGCACCACTATTTCGCGCGCATGCACGTGGCGGTGGCCCCTGCCTGCAACATCCAGTGCCACTACTGCAACCGCAAGTACGACTGCGCCAACGAGTCGCGTCCGGGTGTGGTTTCCGAAGTGCTGACCCCCGAACAGGCGGTCAAGAAGGTCAAGGCCGTGGCCGCCAACATCCCGCAGATGACCGTGCTCGGCATCGCCGGTCCCGGCGACCCCCTGGCCAACCCGCAGCGCACCCTCGAGACCTTCCGCATGCTCAGCGAGCAGGCGCCGGACATCAAGCTGTGCGTCTCCACCAACGGCCTGGCCCTGCCGGAGTGCGTCGAGGAGCTGGCCAAGCACAACATCGACCATGTGACCATCACCATCAACTGCGTGGACCCGGAGATCGGCGCCAAGATCTATCCGTGGATCTACTGGAACAACAAGCGCATCCGCGGCAAGAAGGCCGCCAAGATCCTCATCGACCAGCAGCAGAAGGGGCTGGAGATGCTGGTGGCGCGCGGCATCCTGGTGAAGGTCAACTCAGTGATGATCCCCGGGGTCAACGACGAGCACCTGAAGGAAGTGAGCAAGATCGTCAAGGCCAAGGGCGCCTTCCTGCACAACGTCATGCCGCTGATCGCCGAGCCCGAGCACGGCACCTTCTACGGCGTGATGGGCCAGCGCAGCCCCGAGCCGGAAGAGCTGCAGGACCTGCAGGACGCCTGTGCCGGCGACATGAACATGATGCGCCACTGCCGCCAGTGCCGCGCCGACGCGGTCGGCATGCTCGGCGAGGACCGCGGTGACGAGTTCACCCTGGACAAGATCGAGTCGATGGAAATCGACTACGAGGCGGCCATGGTCAAGCGCGCTGCCATCCATGCCGCGATCAAGGAAGAGCTGGACGAGAAGGCCGCGAAGAAGGCGCGGCTGGCTGGCCTGTCTGTTGCATCCGTACAGAACAACACGACCGGCAGGTACCGTCCGGTGCTGATGGCCGTGGCCACCAACGGCGGCGGACTGATCAACCAGCACTTCGGCCATGCCACCGAGTTCCTGGTGTACGAAGCCTCGCCGTCCGGGGTGCGCTTCATCGGTCACCGCCGGGTCGACCAGTACTGCGTCGGCAACGATACCTGCGGCGAGAAGGAAAGTGCGCTCGCCGGCAGCCTGCGCGCCCTGAAGGGGTGCGAGGCGGTGCTCTGCTCAAAGATCGGCTTCGAGCCCTGGAGCGATCTGGAGGCCGCCGGCATCCAGCCCAATGGCGAACACGCCATGGAGCCTATCGAGGAAGCAGTCATGGCGGTCTATCAGGAAATGATCGAGTCGGGTCGCCTAGAGAATGACGGAGCCCTGCTGCAGGCCAAGGCCTGAGCAGGGTACGAGACAATCCGAGGATTGCGTGGAGGTGCGTGATGGCGCTGAAGATTGTGGAATCCTGTGTCAATTGTTGGGCATGTGTCGATGTCTGTCCGAGCGAAGCGATCTCTCTGACTGGCAGACACTTCAAGATCAGTGCGAGCAAGTGCACTGAGTGCGATGGGGACTACGAAGAAAAGCAGTGTGCGAGCATCTGCCCGGTCGAGGGGGCGATCCTGCTTGCCGACGGCACCCCAGCCAATCCCCCGGGTTCGCTGACCGGCATTCCTCCAGAGCGCCTGGTCGAAGCCATGCGCGAAATCCAGGCCCGCTGAGGAGAGCCGACATGACCAGCACCAGCATTGTCTTCTACGAGAAACCCGGCTGCGCCACCAACCGCCTGCAGAAGCAGCTGTTGCGCTCGGCCGGCCTGCAACTGGAAGTGCGCAACCTGCTCAGCGAGCCCTGGACGCCCGAGCGCCTGCGGCCGTTCTTCGGCGATCGTCCGGTGGTCGAGTGGTTCAACCGCTCGGCGCCGGTAATCAAGTACGGCGAACTGGATCCCCAGCAGCTGACCGCCAGCCAGGCGCTGGACCTGATGCTGACCCATCCGATCCTGATCCGCCGCCCGCTGATCAGCTACGGCTCGCAGTGCATGGCCGGTTTCGACCTGGTCAAGCTGTGCACCCACCTGCCCGGCAAGAATGACCTGCCCGATTCCGACTCCGAACCGGAAAGCTGCTCGGTCGGCCGGAGCTCGATCGGTTGCCTGGCCGCAGGGAGCCAATAATGCTCCAAACAGAGGCCTGCCAAGAGGCCGCCCCGCAAGCCGTGCGCCATGAGGGTGCCAACCGCCCCTGGCTGGAGCAGATCATCCAGTCCCAGCGCGGCGGCCTGAGCTGTCTGCCGTTCCGTCTGGGCCTCGACGAGCAGAACTACGCCGAGTTGATCCGGACTCATTTCCCCGCGCTGGCTACCCAGAGCAGCGCCGACTTGGGCCTGCTGGCCCACGAATGCAGCGAGCTGCGCGAAGACCTGCTGGAAATGCGCCGCGACGAATGGGAAGAACTGCGCAACCTGCTGCTGGACAGCCGGCACGGCAGCGACCCGGAGGAAGTCTGGATGGCCAGCATCCTCGCCGCCGCCTGCCTGGGAGGCGACCATCTGTGGCGCGACGTGGGGCTGGAGTCGCGCGAGCACCTGCAGGCTCTGCTGATGCACAACTTCCCCAGCCTCGCCGAACGCAACGTGCACAACATGCGCTGGAAGAAGTTCTTCTACAAACAGCTGTGCGAACGGGATGGCGGCTACGTCTGCCGTTCGCCCAGTTGCGAGCAGTGTCCCTCCCACCACGACTGTTTTGGAGCAGAGGTATGACCCCATTCGCCCGCATAAATATCGAGCAAGCCGAGGCCCTGCTGGCCAGCCAGGACAACGTCATGCTGCTGGATACCCGCGATGCCCGCGCCTACTGCCAGGGGCACGATGCGCGCGCCATCCATCTCAGTGACCTTAACCTGCGCACCCTGCTGAAGGTCACCCCGAAGCAGGTGCACCTGATCTTCAGCTGTGCCGATGGCGATTCCAGCCAGGACATGGCACGCCTGTTCGGCGAATTCGGCTTCATCAACTGCTACAGCCTGGAAGGTGGCTACGCCGCCTGGAAGGCCAGGCCGCCGCGCGCGGCCAAGGCACGCGGCATCAGCGCGCAGCAAACCGCTGCCCTGCTGGGATAGGAGAGAACCATGCAAGTACTGGACACCGAAGCACGCATTCGCAAGCAGATCGCCGAGAACCCGGTGATCATCTATATGAAGGGCACCCCCGCGGCACCGGAATGCGGCTTTTCCCGCGCCGCTGTCGGCGCTCTGAGCAAGACCGGCAAACCCTTCGCCTTCGTCAACGTGCTGACCGCCCCACACATCCGCGAGAAGCTGCCGAAGCTTTTCCAGTGGCCCACCTTTCCCCAGCTGTTCGTCAACGGCGAACTGATCGGCGGCTGCGACATCGTCCTGGAGATGGAAGCCGACGGCAGCCTGCAGGAGCTGCTGGAAAAGGCCACCGCCCAGGCCTGAGCGGATCGCCAGCGCCCGGCGTCCCCAGCGACCCGCCGGGTGGTAGGCGCCGGGCGCTGCCTTTTGCGCATCTCCCTCTCTTCAAGCATCTTTGTAACCTGTTGATCCTTAAGGGGGTCTCTCGCAGGAGCCGCGGCTTTAGCGCAACCCCAGGCGCCTGCCCAGACGGTGCAGATTGGCGCGGTCCACGCCGAGTGCACGAGCTGCGGCGGCCCAGTTGTGGCTGTGCGCCTCCAGAGCAGCGAGGATCCGCTCGCGCTGGAAGCGCTCCACCGCCTGGCGCAGGTCGCCCGTCGCCGGGGCGTGGCCGGCGGCTGTGACGGCCGAAGGCGCCTCGCCGTCCGGCGCGCCCGGCAGATCCAGAAACTCCGGGCCGATGCTGAGAACCCGCCGGTGCTCGCCGCGGGCCATGGCCCGGAGCGCGGCACGGCCGATCAGGTGCTCCAGTTCGCGCACGTTGCCCGGCCAGTCGTAGGCGAGCAGCGCGGCCTGGGCCTCGGCGCTCAGGCGCAGGCCGCGCAGACCGAGGCGGGCGCGGTTCTCCTCGAGGAAGAAGCCGGCCAGCAGCAGCACGTCGCGACCGCGCTCGCGCAGCGGCGGCACCGGCAGCGGATAGACGCTGAGACGGTGGTAGAGATCGGCGCGGAAGCGCCCGGCGCGCACCTCGCCGGCCAGGTCGCGGTTGGTCGCGGCAATCACCCGCACGTCCACCCGGTGTTCGCGGTCGGAGCCCAGCCGCTGCAGCTGGCCACTCTGCAGCACCCGCAGCAGCTTGGCCTGCACCACCAACGGCAGCTCGCCAACCTCGTCGAGGAACAGCGTGCCGCCGTCGGCCAGCTCGAACTTGCCGCTGCGCTCGGCCACCGCCCCGGAGAAGGCGCCGCGTACATGGCCGAACAGCTCGCTCTCCACCAGGGTGTCGGGCAGCGCCGCGCAGTTCAGGCTGATCAAGGGCTTGTGGGCGCGCGCCGAGGCGGCGTGAATGGCTTGCGCCACCAGCTCCTTGCCGACCCCGGTCTCGCCGCTGACCAGCACGCTCAAGTCGCTGCCGGCGACCACCGCGATCTCCTCCACCAGGCGCCGGTGGGCGCGGCTCTGGCCGATCAGCTCGTGGCAGCCCTGACGGTCGACGGCCTCGCGGTAGGCCTCCATCAGCCGCTCGTCGCGCTCGGCGCGGCGGGTCAGTGCACTGATCCGCTCGCCGACCTGCACGGTGGCGGCCGCCAGACTGGCGAAGGCCTCCAGGGTGGCCAGGTCGATGCCGTCGAAGCGCGCCGGGTCCAGGGCATCCAGGGTCAGGAGGCCCCAGGGGCGTTCGTCCAGGTACAGCGGACAGCCGAGGCAGTCGTGGATCTCCAGCTGGCTGGAGACCCCTTCCACCAGGCCGTCGTAGGGGTCCGGCAGGCTGCAGTCGCTGGCGAAGCGGGTGGCGCCGCGACGCTCCAGCAGCGCCCGCAGGCGCGGCTGCTCGTCGAGACGGAAGCGCCGCCCCAGGGTATCCGGACTCAGCCCGTCCACCGCCAGCGGTACCAATGTGTCGCCGTCCAGGCGCAGCAGCGCCGCGGCGTCGGTCGGCAGCAGCCGGCGCAGGGTGCCGAGCAGGCGCCGGTAGCGTTCGGCCTCAGGCAATTCGCGGGTCAGGTCGGCGACCAGCGGGAGGAAGGCGTCGAGCAGCGGAGGCGTAGTCATTTCGATAACATGCTGTCTGGTTGACTACGATCTACCGTAGTCAATCAGACAGCAATAGGCAACCAGCCGGTGATTTCCGCGGCCTGTAGCCCTGGCACGAAAACTGATGACGCTTCCCGTATTCCCCGCGGCCGATCCGGCCGTCCATCGCACGCTACAGGAGTCACCCATGCTGACCGAACAACAACGCGCCATCATCAAGGCCACCGTGCCGCTGCTGGAAACCGGCGGCGAAGCCCTGACCCGGCATTTCTACCGGATCATGCTCGCCGAGTACCCTGAAGTGCGCCCACTGTTCAACCAGGCCCACCAGGCCAGCGGCGAACAGCCGCGGGCGCTGGCCAACGCCGTGCTGATGTACGCCCGGCATATCGACCGCCTGGAGGCGCTCGGCCCGCTGGTGGCACAGATCGTCAACAAGCACGTGTCGCTGCAGGTGCTGCCGGAGCACTACCCAATCGTCGGCACCTGCCTGCTGCGCGCCATCCGCGAGGTGCTCGGCGCGGAAACCGCCAGCGACGCGGTGCTCGACGCCTGGGGCGCGGCCTATGGGATGCTCGCCGAGCTGCTGATCGGCGCCGAGGAGGCGGCCTACGCCGCCAGTGCCGCGGCCCCGGGCGGCTGGCGCGGGGCGCGGACGTTCCGCGTGGCGCGCCGGGTGGTGGAGAGCGAGGAAATCCTGTCCTTCCATCTGTGCCCGGAGGACGGCGGCGCGCTGCCGTCCTTCCTGCCCGGCCAGTACATCGGCCTGCGTCTGATCCTCGATGGCGAAGAAGTACGCCGCAACTATTCGCTGTCGGCGGCGCCGAACGGCGTGGCGTACCGCATCAGCGTCAAGCGTCACGCCGAGGGCCGGGTATCCCGCCACCTGCATGACGAGGTGCGGGAAGGCGACCTCCTGGAGCTCTTCCCGCCGGCCGGAGAGTTCGTCCTGGACGCATCGAACAAGCCGCTGGTGCTGATCGGTGCCGGCGTCGGCGTCACCCCGCTGCTCGCCATGCTGGAAGCCGCGCTGCCTGGCGGACGGCCGATCCGCTTCATCCACTGCGCACGGCACGGCGGCGTGCAGGCCTTCCGCCATCAGATCGAGGCGCTGGCCGGGCGGCATCCGCAGCTGCAACCCTTCTTCTGCTACAGCGAACCGCGCGCCGAGGACCGCGCCGACACCAGCGGCCGGCTCGACGCAGAACGCCTGGCCGCCTGGCTGCCGGTGGAGCGTGATCTGGAGGCCTATTTCCTCGGCCCGCAGCCGTTCATGGCGCAGATCAAGCGGCAACTGCGCGAACTCGGCGTGCCGCAGGAGCAGTGCCACTACGAATTCTTCGGCCCGGCGCAGGCGCTGGAGAGCTGATCCACCCGCCCGGCGCCGGTGGACAGGGCGAAGCCTTCCCCTCTAGAGTGCGCCCTCTGCCGACGCCGGGTCGGTGCAGCGGAGCCTTTTCCATGGCTAAAGAACAACTTTTCGGCGACGTCTGCCAGCCGGCGCAGATCGCCCGGCGGATCGAAGGCATGGGCGTCGCGAAGACCCGCGTCGACGTCCTCACCCTGCTGGTGCTGGCGGTGCTCGCCGGTGCCTTCATCTCCCTGGCCGCTCTCCTCTATACCGTGGTGCTCACCGGGAGCGACCTGGGCTTCGGCCCCACCCGGCTGCTCGGCGGCCTGAGCTTCTGCCTGGGCCTGGTGCTGGTGGTGATCGGCGGTGCCGAATTGTTCACCGGCAACAACCTGCTGGCGATGGCCTGGGCGAGCCGGCTGATCGGCAGCCGCGAGGTGCTGCGCAACTGGGCCCTGGTCTACCTGGGCAATGTGGTTGGTTGCCTGGGCACGGTGCTGCTGGTGGTCTGGGCAGGCACCGCCAGCCTGGGCGACGGCACGGTGGGGGAAATGGCGCTGAAGATCGCCCGCGGCAAGGCAGAGCTCACCCTCGGCGAGGCCTTCGCCCGCGGCATCCTGTGCAACGCCCTGGTGTGCCTGGCGACCTGGCTGGCGATGGCCGGGCGCAGCGTGACCGACAAGATCCTCGCCATCCTCTTTCCCATCGCCGCCTTCGTCGCTCTCGGCTTCGAGCACTCGATCGCCAACTGGTTTTTCCTGCCGTTCGGGCTGGTGCTGGATGGGCAGGGTACGGTGTCGCTCGCCGGCGCCGTCGGCAACCTGCTCGCAGTGACCGCCGGCAACCTGGTCGGCGGTACCCTGCTGGTCGCCGGCATGTATTGGCTGGCCTATCTGCGCGACGGCAACGGGGTGGAAGAACGGCTGTCCTGAGCTGCACCGGCATTTCCGATCCGCAAAAGCGAAGGGGGCCGAAGGCCCCCTTTTGCGTGACGAATGATCCTCAGCCTTCGAGCTTGCGCGGTGCCATGAAGTACATCCAGGTCAGCGCGAGGAAGTACATGCTCGGGATGATGGTGAACAGCAGGGCATAGTTGTTGTCGGTGGCGGTCAACACGTAGCCGACGATCTGGGTCATGAACATGCCGCCGATCGCTGCGCACATGCCGCCGAAGCCGAACACCGTGCTCATCAGGTGCTTGGGCGTGTAGTCCATCACCAGGCTCCAGATGTTGGCAGTCCAGGTCTGGTGCGCGCCGACGGCCAGGGAAATCGCCAGCACCGCGATCCACAGGCCGCTGGCATTGGCGGCGAACACCACCGAGCAGATGCAGGTGGCGAAGATCAGCATCGACACCAGGCGTGCACGGATCGGATTCACCCCGCGACCGATCAGGAAGGACGAGAGGATGCCGCCGCCGATGCTGCCGAAATCGGCGGTCAGCCAGATGATGATCAGCGGGATGCCCATCTGCGTGACGTTGATGCCCAGGTTGTACTGCTGGTTGAGGAACGGCGGCAGCCAGTACAGGTAGAACCAGAACACCGGTGCGGTATGTAGGCCCCGGCAAAGGCCCAGGTGCCGCGCCGGCGCAGGATGCTCGACAGGGGCACCTTGACCGGCTCGGGCTCGACTTCCTTCTGGATGTAGGCCAGCTCGCTCGACTTGACGGTCGGGTGCTCCTCCGGGTTGAAGTACTTCAGGGCCCAGAACACCGCCCACACCAGGCCCAGCACGGCCATGCTCAGGAAGGCGGCCTGCCAGCCCCAGACGCTGAGGATCAGCGGCAGCAGCGCGGGGGTGACCATCGCGCCGACATTGGTGCCGGCGTTGAAGATGCCGGTGGCCAGGGCGCGCTCGCCGGCCGGAAACCACAGGCGGGTGGTCTTCACGCAGGCCGGATAGTTGGCCGCCCCGGTCAGGCCGAGGATGAAGCGACAGACCATGAAGCCGACCGCCGAGGTCGCCAGGCCGTGGGCGCCGGTGGCCAGGCTCCAGAGCAGCACGGCGAAGAAGAAGGCGCGCTTGACGCCGACCTTGTCGATGACGCGGCCCTGCAGGAAGAAGCCGACGGCGTAGCCGACCTGGAACCAGAAGCTGATGTTGGCGTAGTCCATGGTGGACCAGCTCATCTCCTTGGCCAGGATCGGCTGCATCACGCCCAGCGCGGCGCGGTCGATGTAGTTCAGGGTGGTGGCGCAGAACACCAGGGCGAGCATGCCCCAGTGTACCTTGCCGACGGCGAGGGCGGCGCGGACCTTGCTGCCGACCGGCTCATGGACCTATGCAGGGGAATCGGCAGCCGTGGGTAGAGCCGTGGAATTACCTTGCGAAGTGAACATTTTCAGTAGTCATCCGTTCGGGGACCAGGAGTGCAGCAGCCCGGTCGGGCCTCTTTCGTGTCCCAGTAGCCAACGCCGGCGGAGCGGAGTGTCCTTTTTCTGGCGTGTAGCGGACCACCCCGCCTGGCGGCGGGAATGCTCAGGGTTTACTGGTTGCGGTATGGCGCAGGTTCAGCGCAGCGAGTTCAGCAGAAAGCTGACAGGTCGCGACTAGACCGCGGGATGACGCAGGCGGACGACGGGCGGGGCGAATGCCGCCGGAGCGGAACACCGATGGGAAAAGCGCAGGCTTGGCGGAATTGAAATATGCACATGAGCGTTTACCGATTTTGAAGTTGTTATAACGGGCTCTGGTTGCCCAGCGAATATGCTTGCAACCTGAGGGCAATCTTGGCCAGTGCTCAAAAAAGCGTCAATCGACCGATCGGGCTTCCGTTCGATAATCGAACAGAACTAACCGTTCGGTACATTTTCCGCCGCTCCGCCATCGGCCTCGCCCCCGAGCGCAGCATCCGTGCGGCAAGCCACGACCGCGCGCCGGCGCTCGCCCGGTACGCGGTCGCGATCGTCCGGCGCCGTTACCCGCCGGCTTCAGGTGCAGGGGATCTTTCGTGCACCGCGCGGCTCAGGCCGCGGATTGCTTGACGATGCGCAGGTAGGGCTTGGGCGCCCGCCAGCCCTGTGGAAACAGCTGCTTCGCCTCATCATCGGACACCGAGCCGGCGATGATCACGTCTTCGCCCGGCTTCCAGTTGACCGGCGTCGCCACCTTGCACGCCTGCGTGAGCTGTATCGAGTCGAGCACCCGCAGGATCTCGTCGAAATTGCGGCCGGTGGTCATCGGGTAGGTCATCATCAGCTTGATCCGCTTGTCGGGACCGATCACGAACACCGAGCGTACCGTCGCGTTGGCGGCGGGCGTGCGGCCTTCCGAAGTCCCGGGCTCGTCCGCGGGCAGCATGTTGTAGAGCTTGGCTACCGTCAGGTCGGGGTCGCCGATAATCGGGTATCTGGGAAGACAGCCCTGGGTTTCCTCGATGTCCCTGGCCCAGGCGTGGTGGCTCTCGACGGGATCGACGCTCAGGCCGATGAGCTTGCAGTTGCGCTGGCTGAACTCCGGTTCGATCCGGGCCATGTAGCCCAGCTCCGTGGTGCATACTGGCGTGAAGTCCTTGGGGTGGGAAAACAGGATCGTCCAACTGTCACCGATCCACTCATGAAAGCGGATCCGGCCCTGGGTGGTCTCGGCGCTGAAGTCGGGGGCGATATCATTGATGCGTAAAGACATGAGCGAAGCTCCTGCATAAGTCATTCGAGCGGCGAGTCCCGCCGGCGATTGGCGACGCCCAAAGGCCAAGACAACCACTTGCGCCGAACGCCAGCCACGGCTGGACGCCCCGCGGCTGGCTGGATGCGAACACGCCGGACATGGCCTGCTGGTGAGCGCAGGCTCTGCTTAGGTATAAACGCACACGCGCCTTATTCAAGCGCAGCGCCCGGACGCGGACCTCGAACCGGGGCCAACTCTAGATCTCTCAGCTCCAGGGCTGCGGTCGGTCTGCGCCTCGGCCGCCTCGCGCAGCAGCGCGAAAGCCTGCTGCAGCAGGTACTGCAGGGCCAGCGGGCCGACTCCAACCAGGCGCGCTCTCGAATCTGCGGAAAAGGGATACCTGGCCGGAATGCGAACCACGGCGGGCATCCTCGATACCCAGCAGCGCCTGTTCGAGGCGCGCCGCGCCCGGCCCAATACCTAACTCGACGTGCTCGGCGGTTACGTCGCCCTGCACACACCCGCACCGGCCCGCCTGGACCGCAAGCTGCTGTAGCAAGTGCAGAGTCTGCTGTGAAGTCGGGAAGGGGAATATCGAAGGGTGGGTAACCGCACGGCGTCAGCCACCCGACCGAGAGCAGTGCCGCGGGGCGTCCGCCGTGGCGAAGATGAAATCGTCGGCGGAGAACTGAGCGAAGTAGTTGCCCTCCAGCGCGATCTCGATGGGAAGGCGCTCGAGCAAAACGGTCCACGCGTTTCTATGGGTAAGGGTGGAGAGGACTCCATCGGCTCATCCAGCGGTCGGCAACCGGCAGGGTTGCCGACCGCTGGGACCAGCGCCTCAGACGATCTGATCGGCCGGCAGGCTGCTGGTACCGATTACCTCGAGCTCGGTGGCTACCGGTTCGCCAGTACCAGGGTCCGCCACGGGGGCTGGATCGACCGGAGCCGCTGCGACGAAAACGATATTGCTCGCGGAGAGCGCGGCGGAATGGTTGCCGTCCAGGGCCACCTCGAAGGTCCGGCCCTGGGCG
>NZ_BAAGYK010000105.1:0-19622 GCF_054779355.1 Azotobacter armeniacus | reverse complement strand
ACCGCCAGGGTGCCGTTGTAGCCGTTGCCCAGGCCGCTGAAGCCCAGCGCCGATACGTCGATCCTGTCCTGGTTGGGATCGAAGTCGAGGATCTGGTCGCTGAAAGTCCCCATCGGCGAGCGGTGGCTGTCCTCGCGCAGGGAGAAGCGGAAGGTGTCGGCACCCTCGCCGCCGGTCAACTTGTCGCGCCCGGCGCCGCCGTCGAGCACGTCATTGCCAGCGTAGCCGTACAGGTGATCGTCGCCGCCCCCGCCGCTGATCAGCTCGCTGGCCCCGGTGCCGTGCAACTGGTCGTCGCCTTCGGTGCCGACGACCGGCGCCCCTTCGACGTTGGGATCGACCGGGAGGGGCGCACCAAAGACGATGTTGCTGGCGGACAGCGTGCCGGCATGGTTGCCGTCCAGGGACAACTCGAAGGTCCGGCCCTCGGCATCCGCCTCGTAGCTCTTGAGGTAGGTGCGCGTGCCGTCGGCACTGGTGGTCACCGCCAGGGTGCCGCCGTAACCGTTGCCCAGGCCGGTGAAGCCCAGCGCCGATACGTCGATCCTGTCCTGGGTCGGATCGAAGTCGAGGATCAGGTCGTTGAAGGTCCCCAGGGGGGAGCGGTGACTGTCCTCGCGCAGGGCGAAGTAGAAGGTGTCGGCGCCCTCGCCGCCGGTCAGCCGGTCGCGCCCGGCGCCGCCATCGAGCACATCGTCGCCGCCGTTGCCGAACAGGCGGTCGTCGCCGGCCCCGCCCAGGATCAGCTCGTCGTCGTCGCTGCCAATCAGCACATCGTTGCCGTCGGTCCCCTGAGGTGGCTCGCCGGATGCGCCGGTAACCGTCGAGTTGGCGCCGTAGAGCCGTACCGACGCGATTTGCCCGCCGCTGATGCTGTTGTCTTGGAGGCTGGTGTAGTCGCTGCCGTCGTTGCGCTCCTGCACGCCGTAGGTGGCGTTGGCCGAGGCGGTGATGGCGTTGCCCTCGATCCAGGTATTCAAGGTTTGATAAACATTGCCCGTGATCTGGCTGTCGTCGAAGGCCTGCAGGAGGACTTCCGGATAGGAACCATTCTGCGAGTTGTCGTGGATCTGGTTGTCGAAGATCCGTACATCGTCCGTACCATAAAGGCGCACACCCGAGTTGCCGTTGCCATGGATCTCGGCATTCTGCAGGGTGACGTTGTTGGTCATCTTGAACAGGACGCCCTCCAGGGCGTTGTCGTAGTAGGCGCCCCCGTCGATCAGGATGTTGTAGGGATGGGCGAGGTCCTCCGCACCCCGTTGAATCACCAGGCCGGCGCCGCCATTGCCATAGGCGACGTTGTTGGTCATGGTGAAGTCATGGGTGCTGGTGACGACGTTGAAGCCGTGGCGGCCGTTGTTGTAGGCGACATTGTTCTCGAACACCCCGTTGATCTGGTAATCGGCGACGAAGCCGTCGAAGCCGTTGTCATGGGCGATGCTGTCGCGGAGCACCAGGTTGATGGTCTGCTCGTGGGGGTCGAAGCCATAGCCGGACATCTCGCGGACTTCCACCCGCTCGATAGTGACATTGCGGTCGGTCCCCGCCTGGCCGGGGATGTAGCCGTTGAACCAGCCGTCGACCTTTTCGATGTTGTTGGCGCGGTTGCCGTCCAGGGTCAGGTCGCGCATGCCGAAGTTGGAGGTTTCCTCGCCATAGGCCGAGCGGATCATGCCGGTGACCTTCTGGTCCCAGCCATCGACCAGCTTGATCACCGTCTGGCCCATGCCGGTGCCGGCCAGATAGACATTGTCCTTGAGCATCAGGCAGCCGTCCCCCGGCTCCCTGCCGCCGCTGACCCGATACTCGCCGGCCGGCAGATAGACGGTGCCGCCGCCCGCCGCATGGGCGGCATCGATCGCCGCCTGGATGGCCGCCCTATCATCGCTGACGCCATCGCCCAGTGCGCCGAAATCCCTGGCATTGAAGACACTGGGTTCGAAGAGCACATTGCTGGTATCCAGTTGACCGCTGAAATTACCATCCAGGGCGATTTCGAAGTGCTGACCCTCGGCATTCGCCTCGAGGCTCTTGAGATAAGTGCGGGTTCCCTCGGCGTTGACCTGCAGCAGCAAGGTGCCGTTATAGCCATCGCCGAACCCGCTGAAGCCCAGACTGGTGAGGTCGATACTGTCCTGGCTCGCGTCGAAATCGAGAATCAAGTCACTCGCACTGATGGTGTCGGTGCGATAACTGTCGGCTCGGCCGGAAAAACGGAAGACATCGGCACCTTCGCCCCCCCTCAGGGTGTCAACGCCAGCGCCGCCATCGAGGACATCGTTGCCTCCCTCGCCACTCAGGCTGTCGTTGCCGGCCAGACCGAGGATGAGTTCATCGGCCTCGGTGCCGACCAGCGTGTCGTTGGCTTCGGTACCCTCGATCGTCACCTGCCTCTGGGGAGAGGCGAAGATGAAATGTTCGGCGGTGAGCAGGCCCTGGTAGTTGCCCGCGAGGGAGACTTCGAAGCTGTAGCCATTGGCATCGGTCTCATAGTTCTTGAGGTCGGTTCGGTCACCGGCGGCATTGACCGCCACGGCCAGGGTGCCGTTGTAGCCATTGCCCAGGCCGGTGAAGCCGAGCGCCGACACGTCGATCCTGTCCTCGCCCGGGGTGAAGTCGGTGATGCGGTCGGCCTGGTTGTCGCCGGTGGCATAGTTGCGCTGGCTGTCGCTCCGCGCCTCGAAGCGGAAGACGTCCGCCCCGGCGCCGCCGGTGAGGGTATCGCGTCCGGCGCCGCCGATCAGGATGTCGTCGCCGCCGGCGCCGTCGAGGCTGTCGTTGCCGCCACGGCCGATGAGTGTCTCGCCGGCGTCGGTACCGATCAGCACGTCGTTGCCGTCTGTTCCCTCGGGCGTCTGGCCGGAGGAAGAGCCGGAGACCGTCGAGTTGGCACCGTAGAGCCGTACCGGCGAGATCTGTCCGCCGCTGATGGTATTGGCGTAGAGGCTGTTGTAGTCGGTGCCGTCGTTGCGCTCCTGCACGCCGTGGGTGGCGTTGGCCGAGCCGGTGATGACGTTGCCTTCGATCCAGGTGCCGGTCGTGGCGTAGTAGTTGCCGGATACCCCGGCGGTATCGTCGTAGGACTGCAGGAGCACTTCCGGGTAGGCGCCGCTCTGTGTGTTGTCGTGGATCCGGTTGTCGAGGAGCTGCACGTCCTGGGCGCCATAGACGCGTACGCCGTAGGTGCCGTTGCCATAGATGTCGGCGTCCTGCAGGGTGACGTTGTCGCTCATCTTGATCTGCACGCCTTCCAGGGCGTTGTCGTAGTAGGCGCCCCCGTCGATCAGGATGTTGTAGGGATGGGAAACATCGTACGAACCGCGCTGCACCACCAGGCCGACGCCGCCGTTGCCGTAGGCGACGTTGTTGGTCAGGGTGAAGTCGTGGGTGCTGGTGACGACGTTGAAGCCGTGGCGGTCGTTGTTGTACGAGACGTTGTTCTCGAACACCCCGTTGATCTGGTAATCGGCGACGAAGCCGTCTAGGCCGTTGTCGTGGGCGATGCTGTCGCGCAGCACCAGGTTGATGGTCTGCTCGTGAGGATCGAAGCCATAGCCGGACATCTCGCGGACTTCCACCCGTTCCAGGGTGACATCCCGGTCGGCACCATTCTGGCCGGGAATGTAGCCGTTGAACCAGCCGTCGACCTTGCCGGTGGTGTTGTCGCGATTGCCGTCCAGGGTCAGATCGCGCATGCCGAAGTTGCTGGTTTCCTCGCCATAGGCCGAGCGGACCATGCCGGTGACATCCTGGCCCCAGCCGTCGACCATCTTGATGACGGTCTCGCCCATCCCGGCACCGGCCAGATAGACATTGCTCTTGATGGTCAGGCCACCATCCGATGGCTCTCCGCCGCCGCTGATTCGATACTCGCCGGCCGGCAGGTAGACGGTGCCACCACCTGACGCATGGGCGGCGTCGATAGCCGCCTGGATAGCCGCCGTATCGTCGGTGGCGCCATCGCCCATTGCTCCGAAATCCTTGATGTTGTAGTCCATATATCCGCTTCCTGATCCAGTGTTAGGCAGCCGAAGGCTGCTTGGAAAGTGGGGAAGGAAGAGACGACTACGGAACAAGCTTTCCCTGTCTCTGGCTTGTGACGCGAACTGCCTGACCCTTGCGCTTGGCGCGCTTCTGGGAGTCTTTTGAAGAGGCCTGGGAAGGCGCTCAAGTGAAACGGGCTATGCGTTTCGGTAGGTGCGATTAGAAGGAAATTCATCGGTTCGCTTAGCCATCGGCAACTGGCAGAGCTGCCGACGGCTGGGTGTATGTCAGGTCGGGCAGCGTGAGGCCCGGCCGCTCAGACGATCGGCTCGCTCTGCGGGCTACTGGTACCGACTACCTCGAGCTCGGTGGTCGGCGGATCGCTACTGCCGCTGTCCACCACGCTGGCCGTGTCGCTCGGGCTATCCATGGCGAAGACGACATTGGCCGCAGAGAGCTGGCTGGAATGGTTGCCCTCCAGGGCGACCTCGAAGCGCCGGCCTTCGGCATCCGCCTCGAAACTCTTCAGATAGGTGCGCATGCCGTCGGCGTTGGTGGTCACCGCCAGGGTGCCGTTGTAGCCGTTGCCGAGGCCGGTGAAGCCCAACGCCGATACGTCGATTCTGTCCTGGGTCGGATCGAAGTCGAGGATCAGGTCGTTGAAGGTCCCCAGGGGGGAACGGTGACTGTCCTCGCGCAGGGAGAAGAGGAAAGTGTCGGCGCCTTCGCCGCCGGTCAGCCGGTCACGACCGGCGCCGCCATCGAGCACATCGTCGCCGGCACCGCCATCCAGGCGATCGGCGCCGGCCCCGCCGGAGATTCGCCCGTCGGCGTCGCTGCCGGTCAGCAGATCGTCGCCGTCGGTCCCCTCGGATGGCTGTTGTGGCGCGATGCCAGGCGTGTCGGAAACCGTCGAATGAGCGCCGTAAAGCACCATGGGCCTCTGCACGCTACTGATGCTGTTGTTGGAGAGGGTGCTGTAGTCGGTGCCGTCATTGCGTTCCTGGATGCCGTAGGTGGAATTGGCCGAGCCGGTGATGACGTTGCCTTCGACCCGGGTGTTCAACGTCGTGTAATAGGTGCCGGACGCCCCGCCGGTATCGTCGAAGGACTGCAGGAGAACTTCCGGGTAGGCGCCACTCTGCGAATTGTCGTGGATCTGGTTGTTGAGGATCTGCACACCCTCGGCGCCATAGAGGCGCACGCCAGCGGAGCCATTGCCGTAGATGTCGGCCCCCTGCACAGTGACGTTGTTGGTCATCTTGAGCAGGACGCCCTCCAGGGCGTTGTCGTGATAGGAACCACCCTCGATCCGGATGTTGCTGGGGAGCGCGAGGTTTTCCAAGCCACGCTGCACCACCAGGCCGTTGCCGCCATTGCCGTAGGCGATGTTGTTGGTCATGGTGAAGTCATGGGTGCTGGTGACGACGTTGAAGCCATGGCGGTCGTTGCTGTAGGCGACGTTGTTCTCGAATATCCCGTTGATCTGGTAATCGGCGACGAAGCCGTCGAGGCCATTGTGGTGGGCGACGCTGTCGCGCAGCACCAGGTTGATGGTCTGCTCGTGGGGGTCGAAGCCGTAGCCGGACATCTCGCGGACTTCCACCCGCTCGATAGTGACATTGCGGTCGGTCCCCGCCTGGCCGGGGATGTAGCCGTTGAACCAGCCGTCGACCTTTTCGATGTTGTTGGCGCGGTTGCCGTCCAGGGTCAGGTCGCGCATGCCGAAGTTGGAGGTTTCCTCGCCATAGGCCGAGCGGACCATGCCGGTGACCTTCTGGTTCCAGCCATCGACCAGCTTGATCACCGTCTGGCCCATGCCGGCGCCGGCCAGATAGACGTTGTCCTTGAGCATCAGGCAGCCGTCCCCCGGCGCCCCGGCGCCGCTGACCCGGTATTCGCCAGGCGGCAGGTGGACGGTGCCGCCGCCCGACGCGTGGGCGGCGTCGATAGCCGCCTGGATGGCGACCCGATCATCGGTGACGCCATTACCCAGCGCCCCGAAATCCTTGACGTTGTAATCCATATATCCGCTTCCTAATCCCGTGTGAGGCAGCCGAAGCCGCTTGGAAAGTGGAGCAGGAAGAGATGCCTACTCCCGCCTCTAACGCGATTGCCCGGTCCTTGCGCCTGACGCCTGCGTCGATCTTTGGAGAAGATCTGCGAAGGCGCTCGAGCAAAACGGTCCATGCGTTGCTCTGGATAAGGGTTGGAGAGGATTCGTCCCGCGAACGGCAGACTTGCCGTTCGCGGGAGCCAGCGCCTCAGACGATCTGATCGGCCGGCAGGCTGCTGGTACCGATTACCTCGAGCTCGGTGGCTACCGGTTCGCCAGTACCAGGGTCCGCCACGGGGGCTGGATCGACCGGAGCCGCTGCGACGAAAACGATATTGCTCGCGGAGAGCGCGGCGGAATGGTTGCCGTCCAGGGCCACCTCGAAGGTCCGGCCCTGGGCATCCGCATCGAAGCTCTTCAGATAGGTGCGCGTGCCCTCGAGGTTGGTCGATACCGCCAGGGTGCCGTTGTAGCCGTTGCCCAGGCCGCTGAAGCCCAGCGCCGATACGTCGATCCTGTCCTGGTTGGGATCGAAGTCGAGGATCTGGTCGCTGAAGGTCCCCATCGGCGAGCGGTGGCTGTCCTCGCGCAGGGAGAAGCGGAAGGTGTCGGCGCCCTCGCCGCCGGTCAACTTGTCGCGCCCGGCGCCGCCGTCGAGCACATCGTTGCCGGCATAGCCGTACAGCCGGTCGGCACCGCCCCCGCCGCTGATCAGCTCGCTGGCGTTGCTGCCGTGCAACTCGTCGTCGAGCTCGGTGCCGACGACCGGCGCCCCTTCGACGTTGGGATCGACCGGGAGGGGCGCACCAAAGACGATGTTGCTGGCGGACAGCGTGCCGGCATGGTTGCCGTCCAGGGACAGCTCGAAGGTCCGGCCCTCGGCATCCGCCTCGTAGCTCTTGAGGTAGGTGCGCATGCCGTCGGCGCTGGTGGTCACCGCCAGGGTGCCGCCGTAACCGTTGCCCAGGCCGGTGAAGCCCAGCGCCGATACGTCGATCTTGTCCTGGCTGGGATCGAAGTCGAGGATCTGGTCGCTGAAAGTGCCCAGGGCCGAGCGGTGGCTGTCCTCGCGCAGGGCGAAGCGGAAGGTGTCGGCGCCCTCGCCGCCGGTCAGGCGGTCGCGCCCGGCGCCGCCATCGAGCACGTCGTTGCCGGCATAGCCGTACAGGTGATCGTCGCCGCCCCCGCCGACGATCTCCTCGCTGGCCCCGGTGCCGTGCAACTCCTCACCGAGGTCGGTCCCCACGACCGGTTGCCCCTGGGTGTTGGGGTCGATCGGAATGGGCGCGCCAAAGACAATATTGCTGGCCGAGAGCGCGGCGGCATGGTTGCCGTTCAGGGCCAACTCGAAGGAGCGGCCCTCGGCATCCACCTCGTAGCTCTTGAGGTAGGTGCGCGTGCCGTCGGCACTGGTGCTCACCGCCAGGGTGCTGTTGTAGCCGTTGCCCAGGCCGGTGAAGCCCAGCGCCGATACGTCGATCTTGTCCTGGTTGGGATCGAAGTCGAGGATCAGGTCGCTGAAGGTGCCCAGGGCCGAGCGGTGGCTGTCCTCGCGTAGGGAGAAGCGGAAGGTGTCGGCGTCCAGGCCGCCGGTCAGCCGGTCGCGGCCAGCGCCGCCGTCGAGCACATCCTCGCCGCCGAAGCCGTACAGGCGATCATCGCCGGCCCCGCCGGTGATCTCCTCGCCGACTTCGGTGCCGTACAGCAGGTCGTCGCCTTCGGTACCCACGATTGCCATCAGTTCGATGGCGGGCCCCTCGGAGAGGATCAAATTGCCATTTTCGTCAGTAGTGCCCTCAACCATCAGTTGTTCGTCGCTAGACATATCGGAATCCCTCGTGTTGTCGTCATTGCTGTCGGCAGTAGCCCCAACCGGCTGCGGTTGTTCGCTACTGGGTGCCTCGGAGACTGTCGTGGTGCCTTCGGCACCGCCGACCGTCTGCTGTTGGCCGCCGTCAGGTACATCCGAAACCGTCGAGTTGGCCCCATAGAGCCGCGTGGGCGTGCTCTGCGTTCCGCTGATGCTGTTGTTCGAGAGACTGCTGTGGTCGGTGCTGTCGTTGCGCTCCTGCACACCGTGGGTGGAGTTGGCCGAGCCGGTAATGACGTTGCCTTCGACCCGGGTATTCAGCGTCGTGTAATAGTTGCCGGACACTCCGCCGGTATCGTCGTAGGACTGCAGGAGAACTTCCGGGTAAAGGCCACTCTTTGCATTGTCGTGGACCTGGTTGTTCAGGATCTGCGCACCCTCGGCGCCGTAGACACGCACCCCGTAGGTGCCGTTGCCGTGGATGTCGGCACCCTGCAGGGTGACGTTGTTGCTCATCTTGATCTGCACGCCTTCCAGGCCATTGCCGTAATAGGCACCCCCGTCGATCAGGATGTTGTAGGGATGGGGAACATCGTACGAACCGCGCTGCACCACCACGCCAACACCGCCATTGCCGTAGGCGACGTTGTTGGTCATGGTGAAGTCATGGGTGCTGCTGACGATGTTGAAGCCGTGGCGGTCGTTGCTGTAGGCGACGTTGTTCTCGAACACCCCGTTGATCTGGTAATCGGCGACGAAGCCGTCGAGGCCGTTGTGGTGGGCGACGCTGTCGCGGATCGCCAGGTTGATGGTCTGCTCATGGGGGTCGAAGCCGTAGCCGGACATCTCGCGGACTTCCACCCGTTCCAGGGTGACATCCCGGTCGGCACCATTCTGGCCGGGAATGTAGCCGTTGAACCAGCCGTCGACCTTGGCAGGGACGTTGGCGCGGTTGCCGTCCAGGGTCAGATCGCGCATGCCGAAGTTGGAGGTTTCCTCGCCATAGGCCGAGCGGACCATACCGGTGACATTCTGATTCCAGCCATCGACCATCTTGATGACCGTCTGGCCCATGCCGGCGCCGGCCAGATAGACATTGCTCTTGATGGTCAGGCCACCATCCGATGGCTCCCCGCCGCCGCTGATTCGATACTCGCCGGCCGGCAGGTAGACGGTGCCACCACCTGACGCATGGGCGGCATCGATCGCCGCCTGGATGACCGCCCGATCGTCGGTGGCGCCATCGCCTAGAGCTCCGAAATCCTTGACGTTGTAATCCATATATCTGCTTCCTGATTCCGTGTTAGGCAGCGGAACGCTGCTTAACAAAGTGGAGTAGGAAGAGACGACTACCCGAACAAGCTTTTCCCGTCTCTGGCGTCAACGCGACTGCCAGACCCTTGCGCTCGGCGCGCTTCTGGTGGTCATTTGAAGAGGCCTGGGAAGGCGCTCAAGTGAAACGGTCCACGCGTTACTGTGGGTGAGACTGGAGAGAAACCCATCGGTTCGTTCAGTCGTCGGCAACAGGCAGAGTTGCCGACGACTGGGTGCGTGTCAGGCCTGGCCACGACCCGGCCGGGCCACGTCAGGCAGGCTGGATGGTGGTGATGCCGAGCAGTTCCAGTTGGCTGGCATCAAAAGCGATGTTCG
This sequence comes from Azotobacter armeniacus, assembly GCF_054779355.1. Classification (NCBI taxonomy): domain Bacteria; kingdom Pseudomonadati; phylum Pseudomonadota; class Gammaproteobacteria; order Pseudomonadales; family Pseudomonadaceae; genus Azotobacter; species Azotobacter armeniacus. Next base: position 10,119 of record NZ_BAAGYK010000105.1, on the reverse strand, counting down.
CCTCGGAAAGGCTATTGACGTAGTTGCCGTCCAGGATGATCTCGAAGTGGTTGCCGTCCGCATCGCCTTCGCGGTCCTTGAGGTAGGTCTTGGTGCCCTCGGCGTTCAACAGTACGGCGAGGGTGCCGTCGTAGCCGTTGCCCAGGCCGCTATAGCCTAGGGCGGAGAGGTCGATGAGGTCATACCCTGGGGAGAAGTCGACGATATTGTCGACCCAACTCGTCCCGGTATCGTAATTGTGGAAGCTGTCCTGGCGGTCGGCGAAGCGAAAGGTGTCCGCCCCGCTGCCGCCGGTCAGGGTGTCGCGGCCGGCGCCACCGTCGAGCAGGTCGTTGCCCGCGTGTCCCTCCAGCAGGTCCCGCCCCGCCCCGCCGAGCAGCTCTTCGGCCGCACTGTCGCCGGAAAGTTGGTCGTTGCCGCTGCTGCCGCTCAGGGTCTGGCGCTCGTTGAGGATCAGCTGCTTCTCGGTCAGGCTGGAGAAATCGCCCTTCAGAGCGATCTCGAAGCGCCGGCCGTCGGCATCCGTGTCGAAGCTCTTCAGGTAGGCGTGGCTGCCCTCGCTGTCGGTCCACAGCTTCAGGGTGCCGTTTCGACCGTCGCCCAAGCCGGTGAAGCCCAGTCCGGAGAGGTCAATGCGGTCCTCGGCCAGGTCGAAGTCGGTGATCATATCGGTGGAGTCGCCGCTCTCAGTACGGAAGCTGTCGTTCCGCGAAGTGAAGCGGAAGACGTCCTCGCCCTCGCCGCCGGTAAGTTGGTCGCGCCCGCGGCCGCCGATCAGGATGTCGTTGCCGCCGGCGCCGTCGAGGGTGTCGTTGCCAGCGTAGCCGACGAGGATCTCCGCGGCCGAGTTGCCAAGCAGCTCGTCGCTGCCCTCGGTGCCGGCGAAGGTGGCGCGTTCGAGGATCACGTTGCTGGTGTTGAGCAGGCCGGCGAATTTGCCTTCCAGGGCCAGCATGAAGCGTCGGCCGTCGGCATCCGCTTCGTAGCTCTTCAGGTAGGTGCGACTGCCGTCGCTGTTGGTCAACACCGCCAGGGTGCCGTTGTAGCCGTCGCCCAGGCCGGTGAAGCCGAGCCCGGCGAGGTCGATGCGGTCCTTGCCGGCGTCGAAGTCGACGATCAGGTCGGTGACGTTGCTGCTGGCGGTGTAGTAGCTGTCGCTGACCGCGGTGAAGCGGAACAGGTCGGCGCCCTCGCCGCCGGTCAGCTTGTCGCGGCCGGCGCCGCCGATCAGGATGTCGTCGCCGGCTGCGCCATCCAGGCGGTCGGCGCCGCTGCCGCCGAGGAGCAGGTCGCCGGCCAAGGTGCCGGTCAGGCGGTCGTCGCCAGCGGTCCCCTCGATCACGGCGACACCGGAATAGAACGAATGGCTGCCGTTGAGCAGCACCGTCCCGCGCAGGGTGCCGCTGATGCTGTTGTCGGTGACGATGCTGTAATCGCTGCCGTCGGCGCGCTCCAGCACGCCAAAGGAGGAATTGGCCGAGCCGACGATAGTGTTGCGCTGCACCGTGACGTTCTGCGACTCGTAATAGTTGCCGGAAGCCCCGTTGCTATCGTCGTAGGCCTCCAGGAGGACTTCTGCGTTTATGCCGTGTTGCGCGTTGTCATGGATGTAATTGTCGAGGATCTGCACGTTCTCGACGCCCTGCACACGCACACCTGCCGCGCCATTGCCGTAGACCTCGACACCCTGCAGGGTGGCGTCGCTGGTCATCTTGATCAGCACGCCTTCCTGGCCGTTGTCGTAGTAGGAGCCGCCCTCGATCTGGATGTTGTAGGTGAAGTCCCGGTCTTCCGAACCGCGCTGGATCACCAGGCCGTTGGCGCCGTTACCGTAGGCAACATTGTTGCGCAGGACGATGTCGTGACTGCTGGTGACGATGTTGAAGCCGTGGCGACCGTTGTTGTAGGAGACGTTGTTCTCGAAGGTGCTGTCGATCTGGAAGTCGGCAACGAAGCCGTCCTTGCCGTTGTCGTGGGCGACGCTGTCGCGGATCGTCAGGTTGATGGTCTGTTCGTGGGGGTCGAAGGCATAGCGGGACACCTCGCGGATCTCCACCCGCTCGACGGTGACGTTGTAGTCGGCACCGTCCGTGCCGGGAATGTAGCCGGTATAGAAGCCGTCGACTGCGCCTGTGGTGTTGTCCTGATTACCGTCGATGGTCAGATCGCTGATGCCGTAATCGTGGGTCTTCTCGCCATTGGCCGAGCGGATGATGCCGGTGAGATTGTGGTCCCAGCCGGAGACCAGCTTGATGACGGTTTCGCCCATGCCGGCACCGACCATATAGACGTTGCTCTTGATCATCAGGGCGCCATCTGCCGCCTTGTCGCCACCACTGACCCGGTATTCGCCGGCCGGCAGATAGACCGTCCCGCCACCCGCATTGTAGGCGGCATCGATCGTCGCCTGGATGGCATCCGTATCGTCGGTGCGGCCATCGCCCTTTGCTCCAAAATCCTTAACACTGAACACCATCTACTTCGCTTCCATATACTAAATGCGCAGCCGAGCGCAATTTGAGGGAAGTAAGGCGGGAAAAAACCGATTGCCCAAACAAGCTTTCCCTGCCTCCGGCATCGTCGCGACTACTCGATCCCTGCACTCGAATGCGCATCCAGGCGCTCCCCTAATGGGCGAAAACGCTCCAGTGAAACTGGCCGACGCGTTGCCGTGCCTTCCGACTACTGAATGGTTTATTAGTTCTCTATGGAATTATGAATATTTTTTTAATTCAGATTTGGATCACAAAGACGCTCTTCAAACCATGTCCTGGTTGGGCGACAGGCCGGAAGCCGCCTGCGGTCAGAAGCTTCCAGCGGCGGCCAGCCGGGCGCGACCCTACTCCCGGATCCGTTCGACCCTGCCCACCACCACGCCGTAACAGAGCACGCCGAGCAAGGCCATGGCCGCGATATAAGTGATCGCCGGGGTGAAGTCGTCGCCCTGCACCAAGAGACCGATGACGATCGGTACGCTGACCGCGGACAGGTTGAGGTTGCCGATGAAGTTGAATACCCCGCCGGTCAGGCCGAGCAGCCGCTCCGGCGCCAGCGCCGAGACCAGCGACCAGGTGATCGAGGCCAAACCGTTGCCGAAGAAGGCCAGGGCGAGGAAGAAGATGATTGCGCCCGGCGACTCCACGTAGTTGGCGCCGATGATGCTGGTGGAGATCAAGAGGCCGCCGATGATCGGGATCTTGCGCGCTGGCCCTAGTGCAGTTTCATGACTGTACTTGGGGGAAAGACGGCATCGGGCGATGCTATGCCCCATGAAAGCACCTCTATTCGTTCGCCCTTTGACTACCGAGGAACGGCAGGCCCTGCAGGCTGGCCTGCGTGCCCGGGAAGCCTTCACGCTGCGGCGCTGCCAGATCCTGCTGGCCAGCGCCGACGGCAAGACCGCCACGGAAATCGCCGCCCTGTTCGGCTGCGCCACGCAAACCGTACGCAACACCCGGCGGGCCTTTGCCGCCGAGGGATTGTCCTGCCTGACGGAGAAGTCGCATCGGCCCAAGCGCGTCCGTCCCCTGCTTGCGGGGACGCAGACCGAACGCTTGCGCGCCTTGCTGCACCGCAGCCCTCGCGACTTCGGCAAACCGACCAGCCTGTGGAGTTTGAGCCTGGCCGCCGAGGTGGCCTTCGAGCAGGGGCTGACCGGGCGGCAACTGAGCCACGAGTCGATCCGCCAGGCGCTGATACGCCTGGGCGTAGGCTGGAAGCGGGCCCCAACCATCGCCGAGGTAATGGAGCGAGTCTGCACCTATTACGGTTGCGAACGGCTCCCACCACTTGAACAAGATGCTGGTTGAAACTGCACTAGGCAGGCAAGCGGCAACCTCGACGGCTGCCGCTTGTCCCTCTCGCCAGCGAGAAAGCTTGCTCGGAACACAAGCCTTCAGGCCGCGGCCGGGCGCTTTTCCAGCCCGAAGTAGGATTCGGCTGCAATCACACCGAAGACGGCGTGCAGCGTCATGCTGAGCCAGTTGCGCGCCTCGGCGAACCACGGGAAAAACGAGGTCATCCCGTAGAAATTCACGACATAGACCACGAGCCCGAACACCAACCCGACGATAAAGGTCAATCCCCAGCTGGAATCGAGGTTGAACAGGGCGATGAGCTTGCCCAGGATCAATCCCAGCACGATGGCTAACGCGAAATGCACGAGCAGCGCTGCAATCAGAACACCACCGTCGAAGGTCGCCGGTGGCAGCACATCCCGGCCCATGACGATCGCCGCGATCATCCGCGGCGGCCCCCACGGGCTTCCGCCCATCAGCAGCGGCACCAGCAGCATCTCGAGCGCCAGGAACGCAACACCGGCGATCACCCCGGCCCAAACGCCTGCACGGCCATCGAGCTTGCGGTGGGTCAATCTGTGCGTCTTTAGTATGTCCATCTCAGCCTCCTGAAATGAGTAGGTAAGAGTGGTCGCCGGCGCGGCCACCTACAATTTAGTCGGCGGAATCCACGAAACGTTACACAAATTCGGGCGCGGTAAGGCACATTCCTGGCCACAGTTCCGGTCATCAACGCTCCGGATCGCCATCGTCGTCGCGTTCTTCTTGCTGTCTTGGCTCGGGCGATAGCTTGCATGATCAGCAGCATGAGCAAATGAAGCCGAGACGGCCGGTGATGAGTCTGTAGCGGTCGTTAGCGCAATAGGAAGCCACTGGCGGCTTTAGACCGATGAGCAGGAATTGACGACCGATCCTTGCAGGTCAGCTTTCAGGGTTATAGCCGCCGCTCCTAAGTTGGTTTCGGCGACCGGCGAATCACCGGAACTGGCCGATCTCTGCCTGTTGCGGCGGGTCGGCTGGGGGCGCGGCACCTCGTCAGCACGCACGTCCTCTCGCTCGACTCAGGATGAAACTCTATTTGTAAAGAAACTTTATTGTCTTCCCACAGCAGTCACGAACAAGGGGTGTCCATGATGGACACTCCTTCGCGCGCGCAGAGCCGATACCTGCATGTCCATGACGGACATGCAGTACATCAGAACGCAGTATGGATGGGCATATCAGAGGCCTAACTCGCTATGCGAGCCGAGGCGAATCAGCTCCAGCGTTTCATCGTCCGGTTTCCGATACAGAAGCACCAGATCCGGCTTGATATGGCAGTCACGGTGATCCTTCCAGTTACCGGACAGCGCATGATCGCGGTGCCGTATATCCAGCGGACGATCCTGCGCCAGGGCCTCGAGGACGGGCATCAAGTCATCCTCGAGCGTCGCCCGGTACTGCCCCTTTGCTTCGTGTTTCAAGTCACGCTTGAACTGACTGGTTTGTTTAATCGTCCGCACGGATCGCCGCCCGTAGATCGTCCAGGGTCACGGTTTCAAGGTTCTCCTCGCGCGCTTCCCGCGCAGCAGCGATGGTTTCCAAGGATGGCACCAACGGCTCGAACGGGAGCCGTCCCTCCTCGGCGACGCGGATCAGCATCATCTGGATGGCATCCGTCATCGACAGCCCCATTGACTTGAGCACAACGGTAGCCTCCTCCTTCACTCGTTCGTCCACGCGGGCGCGCACGACCGTATCGGTAGCCATATCGGTTCCTCAGTGGTTATTTGTGGCCACAGTGTAGCCTAGTTGGGGTGATACCCTTCAACCATCTGGTCGCGGATCTTGAGCACGGTGGTTGTCGAGCAGCCGGCATGCCTGGCGGTAGCGCGAATGCCGATGCCGGCTGCCAGCAGCTCACGCACGCGCTTGTGCAGATCCTCATCCACCGGGCGGCCTTTGTAGGCGCCTTCCGCCTTGGCCTTGGCGATCTCCCCTGCGCCTGCCGCTCCCGGCGCTGCTCGTAGTCCTTGCGGGCGATGGCAGCCATCATCTCGATCATCATGCCGTTGATGGCGGCGAGCATCCGGTCGGTAAATTCGTCGCCCTTGGTGTCCCTCATGCCCTGGTGGCTGGTCGGCAGATCGAGAGCGACGATGCGCAGCCCTTTGGAGTCGATGGCGGCCTTGAGCTTGTTCCAGTCTTCGGCCGGCAGGCGAGACAGGCGGTCGATGCTCTCCAGCAGCAGCACGTCACCCTTGCGCGCGTCCTTCAGCAGACGCAGCAGCTCGGGCTGTGGGATGACAATAAAGTCTTATCCTAATCCATTCCCGAAAGCCGCTATTTCTGGCGGCTTTTTGCTTTCCGGTTCAGCTAAAGTTTCATCCTGAGCAGGCCTAAACCTGCTGAAAGTAGCCTTGCAGTGAAAATAAAGAATCATCCCAATGCTTGGCTACTGGATCGAATTCGCCGCTTGTGACCGGAATCGACCCAGAGGAAACGGCATAGGATGGAGAGGTGGGAGATGGTAGAAGTTGCCGAAAACTGCATGGCTGGCTGAGCTATTGATTGTCTTAAATACGTCATTGACGTATGCTCTGCCCATGCTGACTATCATCGAATCTCCGCTGTTCACCAAGCTCTGGCCCGATTACTGGACAGAGGATGAGCGTGGTGCCTTCATGACCTTCCTCGCCAGCAACCCCGAGGCCGGCGCTGTCATTCCCGGTATCGGTGGTTGCCGCAAGGTGCGCTGGGGGATAGAAGGACGCGGCAAGGGCGCTACCGACAACATTCCGGCGCATATCCTGCGCAAGATCGCCAAGGAGATGAGTCATGCCCCTGACTGAGAAAGAACTGCTTGAGCGAGACGCCAAGCGCAACATCGGCGAGGAGCTGTTGGCCGCCATTGTCGATGTCAAGGCAGGACGCTACGGCACCGTGCATCGCGTGGAATTGACCGAGGCCGCCGAGGCGCGCAGCAAAACCGGGCTGTCGCAGCCGAAATTCGCTGAGTTGCTGGGAGTGTCGGTGCGCACCCTGCAGGAGTGGGAACAAGGTCGCCGCTCGCCATCTGGCGCTGCGCGCTCACTGCTGCATATCGCCGCCCAGCGTCCAGACGTGTTCCGGGACGTACTTTCGGGCTGAGTGCGCACAGAGCAGAAATGAGAAAACTGCTCAGATGACCATCATGCCTGTAAGTCGTGTGATAAGCGGAGTCCGGCCAGATGTGGACATTCCTTGTGCCCGCTACCGACCCGAAGCGGCCAGTCGCTAAAGGCAATAAGCGGCCAGAAGCAGACACATGAAGAGGTAGCGGCGCTCCACATCATTTATGGCGTGTACCTAATCCCGTGGTTGTGTGATCATGCGATAATCAACCTAGAGAGTGTTGCAAGTTGAGCTACCAAACTTGGGATGATGGAGGATTGACCCCGCTGGAGCGGGCTGCCGGCGTTTGGGGAATTATATATGGCAGGAATAACAGAGAATGTTCGTGTGGCGCATGTGATGAATGCGAGTGGCGCCGTAATACCGAGCTTGATGAACGAAAGAAAAAGCTAGAAAACTCGGCGAGGTTCAAGGAAGCCGCGAAGCTTGTCGCGGGCCTCAGCGGCAACAGGGAAACTAAGCTCGCGTTGATTCAAAAGGTGCACCAGGACAGCCTAGAATCGGCAATCGTGCGGTACATGTCCAAGGAAGCGCTACCGGAATACTACGCCGCCATTCTCAAAAGCCCGAATTGTATCGATATCCTAGTGGCAGGAATATTCTACAAAGTCTGCAAAATGCAGACTGCTCGAACATTGGACGAGCAGATTAGTAAGTTGAGCAGTTTGCTGCGCAAGAATCCTAGCCGGCTTACCGCGTACGACCGAGTCAGCCACATCCAGAAGTTCATCCATCGTACCGTAGATCAATATTTTGGCGCTGGCACGGCTCGGTCGATTCCGGTGGCACCGATGAAAAATGCACTCTCAGCTGCGCGCTTGCATCTCAGTATTCTTGATGTACTCGACCACCGGCCGGGTTATATTTCGTATATCGATAGCTTAAGCACTGCCACGTTGCAGTTAGAATACGATGAGCCGCGTCCTTCGACGGCGCCCCGGGGAAAGCGGTCTTGGGCGAGATGGCGCGTCCGTCATTTAAGACCGCTCTCCTACTACTTTCCGGAAGAACGTCGTGCGACTCTCCAAGCACTTAATAGCCTGGATGAAAATATTCCCTCTGAACAGTTCGTCTACGAGGCGCTCCTTCTGTATGCCGACGCGTGAAGATGTCTGATCACATTGTGTGCGGGAAGTTGGACAACCGGTCGGACCTAGGACCTTTTTCCATGCGCGCCACGGCGAAAGTCAGGTTGCATGTGGAGCGGATGGCTCTAGACAGGCGGGCTGCGACCCTGTCGGTATCCGCTGGAGAAAATGGGGTCTGGTTCGACGGGCGACCCTGGGAACTGGAAACCTTCTTGGCGATGGCGGCGGCCAAAGGTATTCAGCGTTTGCTCGTCCTCACCAGTAGAGAGTATCTACAGATTGTAGAGCGTGCTGCAGCGCACAAGCTGCGCGTCGATGTTTTCGAGACCAATTTTCCGGTCTTTTCAGATATCAAATACAGTTCCTGCCCTCGCACCAACCACGACGTACTGACAAAGTATCTACGAAAACTGGATCAACTCGGTATTCATTCTGGCAGTCTCAGCAAAGACCTAGCACATCGCTATCTACGTGCGACCCTAAAGAAGCTTCGTTTCAAGAATGGTTACGATCGCCATTTCTTCTTTGCGTACAAGGACGCATACCAAGAGGTTTTCAAACTGAAGGAGGAGAGGCCAGATCGCGTCATCATCGCGCTCGATTTTAACTCAATGTACCTTGACTGCATGAAAGGCAGGTTTTGTAATCCTGCCTCAATTGAGTACAAAGACTTTCGTGGGTCGGCGGCCGAGCCGAACGATTTGGCAAGTGGTATTTACCGTGTCCGTTTGCTGGCGGCAAGACAGAGTTTTCTACTCGACCATCATCCGTTCCGATATAAGCGACTTGGGTATTCTTATTACTTTCGAATGAACTGCAGCGACACCATTGAGACGCTGCTACATAAGGATGAAATAAGCTATTTCGCCATCTTCTTTGAGCGCGTCGAGATTATTGAGGGTCTGTTCAGTGTTGATACGATCGAGCATCCGCTACTAAGCAAGGGGCTCGATCTATACGCGGAGAGAATGTATCACCGGCGGCGAGGGGATAGGATTAAGGAAAACTTGTGTAAAGTCACGATGCAGCACATGCACAGTGCCACTAACCAGAAACGATTTGCTAAAATGTTTTTTGACGATATAGAGCAGGTTCGGGATTTCCTGTCGACAAGGTTTGCGATGAATCTCAACACGATCGGCCCGGACGAAATAGCTGATTTCCTGACTCGCCATAAGTATTTTAGCCTGACCTGTACACCGCAGGGGTATCAGCTGTCCTATCTCGATGCCGGAGCCAGCAGCGTCGTCTTCAGTCTGTCTGCGCAAGTCGTGGCCAATGCACGGATAAAGATGCTCAAGATGTTGGACCGCTTTCTGAGCTATCGCTCTGTCGAGCTGTGCTATGCAAATGTCGACTCGATACACCTTTCTATCCATCGGGACGAGGTCGACGGCTTTTTCGAGCAGAACCGTGACATGATTTCGGACCAACTAGGCGCGCTGAAAGTCGAAGCAATCGCCGATCAGGGGTACTGGTTCGACGTGGGCAGGTACTGGCTGAAAAAAGACGGCGATGTAGTGCTATTCAAGAACAAGGGGTTCAACCAAGAGGCTGCGGCTGACCCATTCGTATGCCGGCGAAAGGTCAGCAATTTTATCGAGATGCCGACATTCGCACACCTCCGCACGTACGTGACGAAGATGGAAAACTCCTTCACTTACCATAAACGGGTCGAACATCGGACAAGCGAAGAATCTCGCTTCGTCAGGTTTCGGTATGAGGAAATAAAAGAGCTACATACTGCGAACTTGACCGAAGCACGCGAGCGGCTGAGTTCGATGAAAGAGAAAGTCGAGCTATTTCGACGTATATCGAAAAAAATGCAGGCCGAGGGCGAGGAGGGATAAAAGAATCTCCAGAGATACCAGGTGACGTGGCGATCTGGAGATAACAGCCAAAAAATGTGCATGGGCGGAGCCCCGTGCGAAGCACTATAGGCAGCATCCTGATGGAGTCACCTGCTGCGGCATGGTTGTTATTAACGCGGCAATCAAATTCACGATATAAAGGGACATGAAAAAGATCGATGCCCGAAAGCTCTCTCGAGAAACTCAGGACCAGATGCGACGCCTGGCCAT
>NZ_BAAGYK010000104.1:0-806 GCF_054779355.1 Azotobacter armeniacus | reverse complement strand
CAGTGCGCCGGGCAGCTGCAACCGGTGCTCAACCTGATGCGCGACCGGCTGCTGGAAAGCCCGGTGATCCACTGCGACGAGACGCGGGTGCAGGTGCTCAAGGAGCCGGACCGGGCCCCCTCCAGCCAGTCCTGGATGTGGGTGCAGACCGGCGGCCCGCCGGAGCAGCCGGTCGTCCTCTTCGACTACAGCCCCAGCCGGGCGCAGGAGGTGCCCTTGCGCCTGCTCGCCGGCTACCGTGGCTACCTGATGACCGACGACTACGCCGGCTACAACGCCCTGGCCGCGCAACCGGGCATCGAGCGCCTGGGCTGCTGGGCCCATGCCCGGCGCAAGTTCGTCGAGGCGCAGCAGGTGCAGCCCAAAGGCAAGACCGGGCGCGCCGACCAGGCTTTGGCCTGGATCAACCGGCTCTACGCCATCGAGCGCGAACTCCGGGAGGCCGATGATGAGCAGCGCCGCCGGGGTCGCCAGCAACACAGCCTGCCGGTCCTCGCCCAGCTCAAGACCTGGCTGGACAAGACCCTGCCGCAGGTCACGGCGCAGAATGCGCTGGGCAAGGCGGTGAACTACCTGGCCAGCAACTGGAGCAGGCTGGCGCGTTATGTCGAGGCCGGCCACCTGCCGATCGACAACAACCGTGCCGAGCGGGCTGTTCGCCCGTTCGTCATCGGGCGCAAGAACTGGCTGTTCAGTGACACGCCCAAAGGCGCGACGGCCAGCGCGCAGCTCTACAGCCTGGTGGAAACCGCCAGGGCCAACGGGCAGGAGCCCTACGCCTGGCTGCGCCACGTCCTCGAACGCCT